>JAISNY010000002.1 GCA_031275995.1 Oscillospiraceae bacterium
GCTAAGCCTCAAATAAAGTGCGGTGATTTTATTTTCCGCATCGTTATTTTGTTGGAAATTTTTAAAATCAAGATCATAAATTTTAGCTATATTGGGCATATTAATCTCCTTGGAATTTAGATTAAAACCAAATAAGCAATGTTTACGTTCCCATTATACATTAATTTCAGATGAATTGGAACATCTTAATTCTTCTTTAGTCAGATTTTTAATTTTGTCTACGAGTGTTTCGCCATTTTCTTGAAAATGCGACTCAATAATATAAGTCGTGTCGCCAATTTTTTGTTCATTATAAGTATCAAAATATACTGTTTTGATAGTTTTATTAGTTTTTTGTTCCACAATTCGCCTCCGAATTAACTTAATTTTCATGAATAATTCACAAAATTGAGCATAAATATTTACAGACCGAGTTTCATATGTTCCCACGACCCAAACCGGAATCGCAGAAGCATCCGCGGGTTAGCTAGCCCCCGGCAGTCGTCTCGTCTCATCAGAACTCACTTGCAACACAGTTTTTTGCTCCAACTTACAAGACCCGAATGAAGTATCGTTGGAGAGCACCGATTTAATCACATTTCATGCATCATTGGTCGGCCTCGTTAATTACGTTTGCTCAAACGAATTAACTGTACCTCGGTCTCTTTATTCAATTGTCAATGTTCACTACCTTTGCTTTAACTTCTTGTTAATCGTGAGACGGTAAATTTCACTAGAGTGCTTTTCTTTTTCAGACTCAAAATTTTTGAAAATCTTTACGAAACTGTTAGAAAAATTTCTACTTTTAATGAGCCTAAAAAATACCCCTCTATATACTAGGCGTTGAAAACGCGAAAAGAGGAACCTTTTTTCTGTTAAATTTAAACTTTGTATGTTTGTATAATAAAAAGATTAGTTAAATTGATTTTTGTGTAATTTAATACAGTTAAAATTTTGGTTCATAAATGTTTTGCAATATTTTCTTTAAATTTTGAATAGCAATCAAAATAGACTTTTCAACCATTCTTGTACTACATTTTTCAACTTCTGCAATCTGCTGATTTGTAAATTTATGATAAAATCTTAAAACAATTCTCCTCCTCTGTTTGTCAGAAAGTTTATCCAAAGATTTTTTAACTTCTTCAGACTCAAAGTTTTTCATAGTTTCCTCTTCGGCGCTTTTAAAAATCAAACCGCTATCGTGAATGTGCTTTCCGCCGACAACTTGTCCGAGATCGTCAAGTGAAAGTTCACGTTTTCGTTTTTTTCTTGCCAATCTTGTTTCCAACGATCTTGAGTATTAAATTCGTAAACCTCAACGTTTACCGCAACTTTTGTAACTGTTCCATCATAATTTGTTGTTTCAATTAAAAATTCTTTATCCATTTTTCTCCTTAAAACACAAAAAAACACGTATTCCTACGTGCTTTCTTTAAAATTTGAATTTGAAAATAAAAAAATGCCAAAAATTACATAAAAATTATTGACAATAAACTTAAAATCTGTTAAAATTAATGAGCCGGGAGCTAAGTCAAACAAACTAATCACTTCCTTATTTAGATTTCTTTATTTCAGTTTTATTAAATATTATTTGTTCATTTTTAATTGTAAAGTACATATATGTATTTGAATTTGAATTAGTATTGTTTTGTTTTTAATAAACATTAAATAAAATAAAAAATCACACCATTCTTTCATGGTGTAATCTGTGTTTTTACTTTTTTATTTCTATCGAGTTACTTATATCTGTTTATTTGACCGTATTTGCCTTTTTAAGCGCATCTACCTCTTCCAATGATTCCCAAATGATAAACTAGTCAATTCAGATACTAATCTAGAATCTAGATCCTTTGCTAGCGATTTTATGGCTATTGCTGTTGCTTTCTCTTTTCCGCCTTCCCAAAATTTCTTTTATAATTTTTTCTTTACGTTTATATTCTTCGTTTTTATATTCTTCTTTAAATACACATTATTAATTTCTCATTTTATTTTATTAACTGCTTCCACTGTTAATCCATATTCCATCGCAATTTTGTCCGTTGGAACTCCAAATTTTATCATTTTTCTTATTGCTTCGTTTCTTTCCCTGGCTTCGCCAATCTCTATGCCCTCGGCCTTGCCCTTATTAAAACTACTGTTGATATCACTGATATAATCCAGCTGTTTTTTCTCTTCTTGTATTATTCTGTATCTCTTTATTTCATCTTTGCTTATCTTCAACAATGTATTCGTCGCCATACTTACACCTCTGTGCTTTTGTAATATTTCATTCAGTAATTTTCGCCTTTTTATATTTTTTGCATACTTGAAAAATATTGTCCAGATTTCTTTGTGACTCATGTTTTTTGTGTCTTTATTAGGCTATCATTTAGCACAATAGTTATTTGATAACTGTGTTTTATTTCACCGTAGTTTACTTCCTTGCCTTTTAATGGCTGACTTACAAACAGTCTGCTAAGATAATATTCCGCTCTTTCAAGCTCGTATTCTCCCGGTTGTATCTGCATTTCTATGTTTGCTCTTTCATTATCGTTAAACGTGCATTGGACGTCAAATCTTATTGCTTTGTCTTCTATTCCGCCGACGACTGGTTCATTTGGAAGCAGTTTTACCTCAATTACTTCTTTATCTAAAAAATCAGTCAAGAAGCTTTTCAATGTCTCATTCGACTCAGGTGTATCGTCTGCGAATATGCACTTGAAACTTGTGTCTGTGCACGGGCTCACCAAATCTACATCTTGCCCTATCGTTAATACTTCGCTTTCTAAATTTAATTCCAACTTTTTTGCTCCTTTTGCTCCTATTTAATTTAATAATTATATTGTTGTAATACACTATTTACCAAAAATTGTAAAGATTTTAATCATCATAAATCGTAATAGACTCATCACTTTCTTTTATCACACTTTTAATAACCTCCAAAGCATTTTTGACTTCAACACTGAAACCAAACTCACCGTGATTGTTTTTGTTTAGAAAATTTGACAATTTATCATCTATCAATAATTCATTGATAATAGTTTCGGGATGACATTTGCAGAATTTTGAACTGCAATATCTAATGTTGTATTTAATTTTCATGAGACAAATTATAAGTTTTTCAAACTTTAAACGAGTTTCTTTTTTAAGAGATGATGCGTCGTTGCCGTTTAATATCAATAAATACGGCAATATTTTATCAATTTTTTTATCTTTTCTACACCGCATACGTAATTCCTCCGCCCTCAAAGATAATATCCTGTTGAAGCAAGAATACAGCATTTATCAGTGCCGCGGCCATGTCGACATTTCCTGAACTTTTTCTTTTGTTAATATATCTGTTCATGTTTGTGTCGTAAACGCACTTAGCATTTTCAAAATTGATTTCTAAAAGTGTGTTTTTTTCATATTCAAACTCTCCATTTATGATTTTTTCAGTTAAAAGTTTTGTCGGAGCATGCAAAGTATCTGAATGCTGCCTGATCTCAACTGTTTTGTAGATTTTATCCCATTTCTGAGCACTTGACATCGCGTTGTATCTGTCAAAGCCAATCGCTCGAATCGTACAGTTGAATTTTTCTTCAAGTTTAACAAAATCCTCAACAAAACCATAATCTATCGTTTTATTGCCACATGCAAAACACTTTTTATGCTCGATAAACCGCCTGTAGTCTAGCTTTTCACACCTGTTTTTCTCTTCAATTCGGCCTTCAGGAATGAAACAAAAACAGTCTGCTAAAATGCGATTATTTTCGTCAACCGAAGCAATCGCAACCGCCGTGTTATCTGTTGTGATCGATAAATCAACACCAACATAAATTTCACGGCCTTCCCAGTCGATTTTGTTGCTTCTGCACTTCCGAAGACTCGCAATGTCAATAAAACTCTCGGTTCCGGCGCATTTATAAATTATATTGCAATGTTTTGTGAGAAAATTTTCTCTTGCTGATTCTTGAACAATTGCGTATAATCTTTTTTTAACTAAATCTTCCCAAATCTCTGGAACCTCGAGTGCTACTGGGTTTGCGTGCTTTAAAATGAGGTCGTCGGTCATCCAATTTTCAGTCTTATCTGGTTCAAAAAGCAGTGCAAACCACGTTTCATCGTTCTGAATCCAATCTAAAACCTGCTTTGATCGGATATTTTGTTGAGATCACACATCCGAGCTTGTTGAGAATGTTAATTTGGCTACTTCTCATCGATTCAACTGCATAATTATTAGGCAAATCGCCAACTTCATCGGCCAAAAATACGTTCGGCATTCTTCCATGAAAACAATCTCGTTTTCTAATCATATCGCGGGTTTTGCCCCACCTGTATGTGCTTCTTAGTATAAATTGCTCTGTTGGTTTATTTGTTGGTTTCTTTGGGCAGACATAATCTTCACCGTGCATCCCGCCACAGTGTTTGCATGTTCTTAAAATCTCTTTCACATCCGTTTAAATATAAAAAATACCGTCTCAATTTGAGGCGGGACCTAACATCGTTGAACGATTTTTGTATTTAAAATATTAGTCATTATTTTTATTAATTAAATTGCTTTTTAAATTTGAATTTAACAACTTTTTTATTTCAGCTATGTCCTCAGGATCCAACCGGCCTATTTTCCTTTCCAGATTTCTTTTTGTAATTTTTATAATCTTATCAATTTTGATTGCAGTAGGTTTGCAAAGTCCTGATTTTTCCCAGTATTTCACAAAGTAACTAAATTTTTTATTAAGTTTGCTTGTGCATTTGAGAGCTGAAATTAAAACTTCCTCTTCACCAATTACTACAACAGGCCTTATTTTGAAATCTTCAATATCTTCATATTTAACTTTTGCCCAAAACAAATCCCATTTTCTAGTTTTCACACCAATTATCCTCCTTGGTGTCATCATCTGCTGGAAGTATCGTATCGCCGTTCTCGTCTATTCGTCCACAAATAGGAAGTTCTTCCGGTAAATTAGATGTTTTTGAATAATTTTTTTCAAAATATTCATGTATTAATGCTTTTGAAATTATCTTTCCTTGTTCGGTTTTACTCCACGGCGTGTCAGAAATGTGTGTGAGTTTTGAAAGTTGCGAAGCTGTTAAATCATATTTTGCAAGCACGTCTGTTAAAACTTCTTCTTCGTCATCCGTAAAAGTTTCATCGCCAAAATCCAGTTCTCCAATTTCAATCGGAGAACTTTTTAAATGACAAAATTTTTTGTAAACTTCTTTAATAACAGGCCCATACTGCTCGGCCACAAAGTCATTTTTGAATAATTCTTTTCCCACCTTTGCATAGTAGAGACCATATGAGAAGTATAAAAGTTTATTAAGTTTCATATTACTGAGATCATTATCTTCACCGCGTCTTTGAAAAATTCTTATAAACCAATTTGACACTTCACTAACACAACTCATTCAAGTGCACCTCCTTTTAAATTTATTTAAACATTGATTATATTAAAAATTATATGCTATATCAACAAAAAAATTCAAGCATAACTAACCTCTTTTCCAACTTCTCTAAGCCTAACAAAAGCCGGAAACTGAATACTTAGTTTCCCATACTTTTTGTTTCTTGATTCTGCAAAGTAGCTCATTTCAACCACTTTTCCAATCGGTTTCTCTTGCCAAAACATTTCATGCTGTTCATCTGTTAAGCCTGTTCCAACGCGGATTTCATTGCCTTTGTAGTCAATTCAATGCTTCAACTTTACCAGCACATCTGCCTGTTCCTTCTTCGATTGACTTTATTCTCCGATCTACTGTGCCTGTAAGTAGTAGTAGTGCTTTCGACTGACTCAAACTCTTCTGTTGCCAACAAATCAAAGATTACAAACTTAATTTCAGGCTTTTTTGAATCGTTTGAGCCTATGATTCCAACGCCAATCCTGAAGTTTTCATTGTCTAAAATACCATTTGTGTTGTCTCTTATCAGTTCCCCGTCAAGAACGAAATTCGTTAAATTCGCTGCTTTAATTGCCTCTAAAATGTGCTCTAATCCGCATATTTCCTTGCCTTGGCGTGAATAAATCTTGCCCTTGTAAAATGT
>JAISNY010000042.1 GCA_031275995.1 Oscillospiraceae bacterium
TCAAAATAAAATCTATTCTTAAACTGCGCTCGCATCGGTCCTTTCATCCTATCATACCTTTGAACTTTTTGTCAAGCATTTTATATCTTTTTTTATTTTTCAGCGAAATTAATAAAAAACCTAAAATTCATATATTAAAATTACAGTAATTTTTTGGCAAAATTTATCATAGGCTATAACTTTTTTGAATTTGTTTGTAAATTCATCATTCGTTTTCCACGTAATTTTTTGTGATAATTAATAGCAAATCTATGAACTTCTGTTTGAATTTTGGCAATAAAATTGTAAATTTCAGACTTATCTTTTATTTCAAAATTTCCAGAAATACCAACTAAAGCCTTGGTTTGGTGGCGGTTGTCCTTTGCCATTCCAAAAACAGGAACGTCTATATTGAAAATTCTTAGTACCTCAACCGCTACGTTTACATGAGCGCTTCCACCATCAATTAAAACTAAATCGGGCAAAATAGAAAAGCAATCTTTAGAATTTTTGCAAAATTTATTATATCTTACGAACCTTCTTGTCAGCATTTCTCTTAATGATGAATAATCATCATTAAAATCTTGACTTATTTTAAACTTTCTATAATTTTTTTTAAGAGGTACCCCATCCTTAAACACAACCATAGCGCCTACATTTTCAGAACCGTGCGTATTCGAAATATCATAACTTTCAATGTAATTTAACTTACCATTAATGTTCAAAAAATTAGAGAGTTTTTCTAACAAACTTAACTTTGGATAATCTTTAATATTATTATCTAAAAAATATTTAGCATTCTGTGAACATAATCCAACTAATCGAGATTGCTTTCCAATTTTTGGGACAGAAATCTTTATTTTTTTCCCAAACCTAATAAATAACCATTTTTTTATCAAAGCTTTGTCATTAAGTTCTCCATCTAACGTAATTTGTTCTGGGGCATCTTTTTGAGTAAAATAGTAGGATTTTATGAATTCCGAACGCAAATGTAACAAATCTTCATCACTGTCTAAGAAAAAACTTTCAGTTGTGTACAGATTTCCGATATGAAATTTGAATATTTCCACCTGAACTTTTTTAAAATTTTGTACAAAGGAGATAACATCTTGTTCTGCAACACTACTGCATACTATGTTTTGTTTTTCTTCCAACCGAGACAAAGCTCTGATATTATCTCTGATTTTAGCAGCTTTTTCAAACTCCAAAATGTTCGCAAAAGCAATCATTTCAGAACGCAATTTTTTTATAAGTTTGAAATTGCCATTTTTCAAAAAATCCAAAGCATTTTCAAAATTTTTTTCATAATCTTCTTTTGTAATCGCACCGGAACAAGGAGCTGAACATTTATTTATATAAAAATTCAAGCAAGGCCTTTGATAAATTTTAGAATCCGATTCAAATTTTTTTCTGTTACAAACAGAAATTCTAAATATCGAACAAATTTTATAAAAAATTTCTCTAATATTAAAATTTGTATATGGACCTAAATATTTAGCACTATCATCATCCTTTTTAGAAACGAAATCCATTCTCGGCCAACCATCGTAAGTTATCTTAATATAATGGTAACCTTTGGAATCTTTTAATAAAATATTGTACTTTGGAGAATAAATCTTAATTAAATTACATTCTAAAACTAAAGCTTCATATTCACTGTCTGTTATAATAAAATCAAAGCTGTTGACCATACTCATCATTTTTTGTGTTTTTAACGAATCGCTAATACGTAAATATTGTCTAAGTCTAGCTCGCAAAACTTTCGCTTTTCCAATATAGATTATCTTACCAGAAGAATCCTTCATAAGATAAACACCAGGTTTTGCCGGCGCTTTTTCCACTTCTAACTTAAATTTTTCAGGAATATCTTGAAAAGCTTCGGCGCTAGTCACAAAAAAATCCTTCGATTGGCCTAATTAATATCAATTTATTCCTTGAATCTACATTAACAACCATTTCCGAAATTGCAGGTAAAAGGTACTTTCCGCCTTCGGCTGATTTTATTTCATATACATCATTTGCATTAGTGTTAAAAATTTTCTCCAAAAAACCATATTTCCTCCCGGAATCAGCATCTATCACATTAAAGTTGAGCAAATCGCTGACAAAATATTCATGATTCCCAAGAGTCAAATCATTCTTCCTGACAAAAATTGAATCTTTATAAAATTTTTTTATCATTTCTTTGGCATCAAATTCCACTTTTAGAAAAAGAATACCAAAACTAATACGCGAACAAACCGAAGATATTCTTTTCCCTGAACTAACGAAAAATTCGCTAACACCTTCCAAAAACCGTGCAGCAAACTGAAGGCGAACTCTCAACTCACCTTTACCGTTAATGCCGCAAACCTGGCCAATCATCACAAAATCATCATGTTTCATTTAAATCAAAACCTTATCGATCATACTTTTTACCGTCCGAGTCGGCACGGCACCCTTCAATAACCATTCTCTGGCTTTAACTTCGTTAATCTTAAATCTGTCCTGCTCCAATAACGGATCATAATGCCCCAAAATCTCTATAAACTTACCATCGCGCGGAGAACGCGAATCCGCAACCACCACCTTATAAAACGGTCGCTTGTGCGAACCTCTTCTGCACAACCTTATCTTCACTGCCACAAAACCACTCCTTTTGATCTATCTCTTAAACAAAAACTTGGAAACAAACCCTCCACCCTTAATGCCACCGAAATTCTTGAACATCTTCCGAGTTAACTCAAAATTCTTGAAAAACATATTAACTTGATCAACTTTATTACCGCTACCAAGCGCAATTCGACGTCTTCGAGACGAATTGATAATCTCGGGGTTTGAGCGCTCGTTGGGGGTCATAGAAAAAATTATCGCTTCAACTCTGATAACCATTCTATCATCAAAATCTAAATTGTTCAACCCCCCTATCGGAAGCTTTTCAATTAAAGATTTTAAAGGACCCAATTTCTTCATCTGAATAACCATATTTAAAAAATCGTTAAAGTCAAATTTGTTTCTTTTAAGCTTTTCTGCAATCTTTTCCGCACTCTCACTATCAAAATTCGCCTGAGCATTCTCTATCAAAGAAAGAACGTCGCCCATCCCCAAAATTCTAGAGGCCATCCGCTCGGGGAAAAATTGCTCAAAATTTTCAACTTTCTCTCCGGTACCAACAAACTTTATCGGTTTGCCTGTAACATGCTTAACTGAAAATGCCGCACCACCTCTTGCGTCGCCGTCAAATTTTGTAAGAATTACTCCCGAAATACTAATCTTTTCATCAAAAGTTTTGGCAACATTTACTGAATCTTGGCCTATCATAGAATCCACAACTAGCAAAATTTCGGCAGGGTTGACTACCGATTTAATTTCTTGAAGCTCCCGCATAAGGGGTTCATCAATTTGAAGCCTACCTGCCGTGTCTATAATCAAAACATTTCGATCGTGATCTTTTGCGTGTTGCAGTGCGTTTTGAGCAATTTTTGCAGGTTTTTCGTCTTCTTGCGAGAAAACGTCTATGGAAACACCTTTTGCGAGAACTTCAAGCTGCTTTATCGCGGCCGGCCGGTATATATCGCATGCGGCAATTAAGGGAAAATATCCCTTTTTTCTTAAGAATAATGCAAGCTTAACACATTGAGTGGTCTTACCTGAACCTTGCAACCCGCAAAGCAGTACGACCCCTGGGGAACCACTAACTTTAAGTTCATGAGTTCGACCGCCGAGTAAAGAAACAAGTTCCTCGTTAACAATTTTAACAACCATTTGCGCAGGAGTAAGACTTTTTAAAATTTCAGAGCCTACGGCACGCGCGGTTACCCTTTCAATAAAATCCTTCACTACAAGATAGTTAACGTCTGCCTCTAGAAGTGCCATCTTGATTTCTCGCATCGCAACCTTTATATCATCTTCGCAAAGCCTACCTTTTGAACGAAGCCGTTTAAATGCACATGAAATCTTTTCAGTCAAATTCCCGAACATACCTTCACCCCACTGCATTGATTTTAACATCATATTGCGTCCGCCGTCAACGTAGGCAAAAACTCTGCTTTATACACAAAATTTCAAAGTAGTTGAAAATTTTCTTAAAACTTGTTCAAGATGAAAAAGAGTGTCCGCGGTGGCATTCCAAAAATAAAAAGATAGCCACCGTAAACAATTTTAGTATAGTTTATGGGAAAAGCCCGGAAGAAACCAAAATACTATTGATTTTTATTTTTACAAAGTTTTAAAAATTTTTATAAATTGGATATTTCTTTACAAGTTTGCTTACTTCCTCTATAACTAATTCGAAATTTTCATCGTAATTTTTATGTATCAATTGGATTAATTCCGCGATTTTTTCGGAATCATGAATTTTCATGCCACGGCTTGTGATAACCGCGGTTCCTATTCTTATTCCGCTTGTTATTTCCGGGCTGCGCGTTTCACCCGGAATAGTATTTTTGTTAACGGTAATATTTACTCTATCAAGGCGTTTTTCTAGTTCATATCCGGTTACTTCAGACTCGCTCAGATCTAAAAGAAGGAGATGGTTATCTGTTCCTCCGGAAACGAGCTTCATACCAAGTTTTATAAACGAGGAGGCCATGGCTGAACAATTTTTTACTACATTTCGGATATAATCTTTGAAATTTTCGCTCATAGCTTCTTTAAAGCAGACAGCTTTGGCGGCGATGATATGCATAAGAGGGCCGCCTTGTATCCCTGGAAAAACAGATTTATTAATTTTTGATTCAAATTCTTTACGGCACAAAATCATACCTCCACGAGGACCGCGCAATGTTTTGTGAGTTGTCGTGGTAACAAATTCAGCATAAGGAACCGGGTTTTGATGAACTCCAGCGGCAACAAGGCCGGCAATATGAGCCATATCAACCATAAGCATCGCACCAGATTCATCGGCAATTTTTCTGAATTTTGAAAAATCAATTTCGCGAGGGTAAGCGCTAGCGCCGCAAACTATCATCTTAGGGCGACATTTGAGAGCTATATCAAGAACTTCGTCGTAATCTATCATGCAAGTATTTTTGTTTACTCCATAAGGAACAAATTTATAGAACCGTCCCGAGGAATTAACTTTTGAACCATGCGTTAGATGTCCGCCCTCCGATAGCTTCATCCCCATAACGGTATCTCCGCACTCAAGCGCCGCATAATAAACTGCGGAATTGGCTTGTGCTCCCGAATGGGGCTGAACATTTACGCTTTCCGCGCCAAAAATAGCTTTAGCTCGCTCTATAGCCAAATTTTCCGCTTTATCTACAAATTCACAACCACCGTAGTAACGTCTAGAAGGGTAGCCTTCCGCATACTTGTTATTCATGACGCTGCCCATAGCGGCCATTACAGCTTCGGATGCTATGTTTTCAGAAGCAATTAGCTCGATGTTTTGCTGCTGCCTAATTAATTCCTCAGTGACAGCGTTTGCAATATCCGGGTCGCATGAACGAATGGTTTCTATACTTGTGCCGATAAAATCCATTGTAAATTCTCCTATCAATCAAAATTATAAACACCTGATATCAGGTTAAAACTAAAAAGGATATTCGTCAAAATTGTTACAATATGAATTTTAGGAACTAATAAGGATACTTTTGTGTTACTGTTGGTTGTCGTGACAAAAGAAATGATTCAAGAATACGTTGAAAAACAATTTGAACACGGCCAAAAAAATTTAAATATAGAATCGTATAGGAACGGTTTAAGCTGGAATTCACGACTTTCAGTCGCAACAAAAAATCTTTCTTTAGAAAAGAAGTTTTTTAAAAATCTTAAATCACGAATGGGCATTAAGCTTTAGAAAAAAGCGAACTCACCGCTTTGCCCACCATGGCACCTGAGCGTTTCGCTTCTTCTGGAGTATTGACGTCGCTCCCTACCTCTATAAGTAATGACCCCGGAGTTAAGTCTTGATTGTATTTAACGTTTGAATGAAGTAAAGCACGTGTTACCCCGGGAAAAAGGTTTTCACATTGCCTTTGCAAATGAAGAGCTAAAGT
The DNA here is from genome assembly GCA_031275995.1 of Oscillospiraceae bacterium. Lineage (GTDB taxonomy): Bacteria > Bacillota > Clostridia > Oscillospirales > Acutalibacteraceae > Improbicoccus. Next base: position 5,961 of record JAISNY010000042.1, read on the forward strand.
TAAATTTTTTTCCCAATTCGGATAAGGAGATTTTGATGAGGCTCCGCAGCCACAGATAATCATTATTTGAGCAGCCTTTTGGCCGTTAATAGTGAATACGGGCTTTATTTTCCCGTTTGCGCCATCCAAAATGCTGTCACGATGAATATCAAGAACAATTTTTATTGTAGGATATTTTTTAACGTTAGCTTTTACAGTTTCGGCACTCCGGGAATAAGAACCAGTGTAACTTGGAAGATCGTGTATTGTGGTTTCATGAATGGTTTTTATTCCACATTCTTCAAGAGCTTTAGCTATTTCTTTCCCAACAGCTACGACGTTTTCACTCGGATTTTGTGAGCGTGGATAAAACGTTTCGTCAAAATATTCGCTATCACATGAATTATAACTTTCCGTAGTATGTGTATGGTAAATAAGAACCGCAGGTTCTCCTTTTTTTGGGGTTTTTAAATTCAATTTTCGCGATAAATAATCTTTAATTTCAACTTCCCTACCGGTAGTATTTTTAAAGTAAAAGTTTTCAAATCGAGTTCCATTTGCAGAATATTTAATTTCTGTTATCTTGCTTTTTTGCCCCAAAGAATTATTCTTTGTTTCTTGTTTTTCAACGTATTTTTCAGTTAAAGTTTCATCGTCAAGATCTGCTTCAGTTTCGTGTAAATCTTCAAATGGTTGTTTATTAAAAGTTGATTTAAAAAATACAAGTCTTGATGAAATTACCCCCAAGAAATCTAATTTTAAAACGTTAAATTTACTTGCTACCCGTATAATAGCAAAAAACAACATCAGTATTAAGGTCAAAAAAGAAAAAAACAAAGCAAAAAAATTTTCCAATCCTTTTTTTGAAATTACCAATTTAACATCCTCCAAAATATCTAATAATTAAAATCATATAGCGCAAGTGAAATTTATAAGTACGGTAATTTTGAAAGGGCTCCATTTGAGTAAGGAATCTGTTAAAGTTTGGATAATGGTTTTAATAAAATATTCATTTATTTGAGATATTTTTTTTTGGTAGCTAAACCTCCGCGTATATGGCGCTGAGATTTATTTATCTCTAATATATTTTTCACTTCATAATAAAGGTTTTTGTTAAGTTCCTTTAATCTTTCAGAAACATCCTTATGGACAGTACTTTTGCTTACCCCAAAAATTTTAGCAGTACTGCGCACCGTAGCTTGGTTTTTTATTATGTATTCGCCAAGCTCGACGGCGCGCTCTTCAACTTGTCGATTCAACTGTCAAGCCTCCGCAATGTTTGCTTGTGATTCTTGACAATTTATATTCGAGTTATCTCTAAATTATTTATAAAAAAATAATCGCAAATCGCAACACGTTTTTTCGATGTGACGCGTATTCCATTTTAATACCAATTTTACTTAATCTTTAATCGATCTTTGTTAGTTACTTAATGTTAAAAACTTGTTTTAGTTTATTCATTCTTATACTCTCCACCCCAAACAAACTTTACTTTGTTAGTCTGGAAACAAGCAAGAATTGAAAAAAGACTCACCTCAAACCAAACAAACTCAAAGATTACTTGGCGTTTGTTTTATCTTTTGCAGTGAGAAACCTTAAGGTTTTAGCGCCGGAACCATGCGCCAGCTATTCTTATTACATCATTGTACGTTATCGCTACCATGAGAAGCATAAGAAGCGCGAAACCGATTGTATGATAAATTTCTTCCACTCCTTCTTTGAAGGGTTTCCCATAAATTTTTTCGGCTGCTAGAAATACAATCCTGCCTCCGTCAAGAGCAGGAAAAGGAAGTAAGTTGAACATCCCAATACTAACAGTAAACATTTGCATGTAAAGAAGCATACTTATTAATGCTTCGTTAAATCCTTCTTTTAAACCCGACATGGCAAGCTCACCCACCTGAGCAACCATCCCTACCGGTCCTGCCATGTCTTTAAGTGTGAATTTTCCCGTAATTAAACCATAGATGCTGAGCAGTGTCATCTTTATTAAGGAAGCAATTTGCAGGGCTGAATAATTAAGCACGTTAACTAGATTTTTCTTTGCTGCATTAACTCGAAAATCAATGACCGCGTGTTGTTTTGCGTCAGATCCGGAAATTGTCGTGAATTTTACGTTTTTAAGTGTGATGGGAATGCCATCACGCATAATTTCAACGGTGTATTCTTCAGATTCATTCAAGCGTAAAGCAAAAGATAAATCCCTGCCTAAATAAACTCTATATCCATTTATTGAACGAATTTCGTCGCCTACTCTAAGCCCCGTTTCGCTCGAAACAGAACCAGAATCAAATTGAGCCACTGTAGGTTCAGCGATAGGCCTAGCGCATGAAACGATAACTGCAAAAACAAAACCTAATACAAGGTTCATGAATCCACCCGCAACCAAAACGATTACGCGTTTCCATAACTCCTTACTATTAAAAGAACTGGCGGTACCCGCTTTGCCTTCCTCTCCTTCCATAGCGCAAAAACCGCCAATAGGGATGCATCTTAATGAAAAAAGAGTCCCGCCTTTAGAGATTTTTAAAAATTTAGGACCCATCCCTATGGCGAACTCAATAACATTCACACCGAATGCTCTTGCAGTTAAAAAATGGCCGAGTTCATGAATTACTATCACCAAATTGAACAAAAAAAACGCCCAGACATAAACGACAAAATTCATTTTGTTATCACTCCTTGAATCATACACGGCACAACACGCCGAATTGTAAATTATATGAATTATGAATTCAACCTGAAATTATTTTTTTATGTTTTTTAAAATGTAAAGTATACGGAAGCAAAGATTTGAATCTGTCTGCATTTTCTTTACATTAAATATATGTGCACACGTCACTAAATGCTCTATTAATTCATTTCGTCTCTGCTGAATTTTTTAAATCGACAGCAGCGGTTTCATCATGCAAAACTTATGGAAATATTATACAATTTCCAATTTGTCTAAAATTTAAGCTCGAGGGTAAATGTGTTAGAAGAGGAAATATTTAAAACTATTGAAAATTTTAACCTTACTTACCGCTTGGATCGTGTAGTTGTGGCGTTTTCCGGGGGTGCTGATTCTGTTTCTTTGCTACATTTTTTCGCTAAAAACTACATCAAAGAAAGAACTAATATTGTTGCTGCGCACCTTAACCACAATTTACGTGGCGAAGAAAGCCTTAGAGATGAGCGTTTTGTTTATGGGTTTTGTGAAAATTTGAGAATCAAATTGTTTGTGAGATCCTTAGATGTTAAAAGTATAGCTAGGAAACGAAAACTTGGTCTGGAAGAATGCGGAAGAAATCTGAGATATGAATTTTTTAATTTTATCGCTAAAGAAACTAATTCAAAAATTGCGACCGCGCATACGCTTTCCGACAGCATCGAAACCGTTTTTTTTAATCTAGTCCGCGGAACAGGCCTAGCTGGAATTTGTGGAGTTCCAATGGCGCGTGGTAACATTATAAGACCTATGATTAATGTTACTAGAACCGAGGTGGAAGATTATATTAAGCGAAATAAACTTTCGCACGTAACCGACAGTTCGAATTTTTCACAAAATTATTCGAGGAATAAAATAAGGCTGAAAGTCGTCCCTGTGCTTAAGGAAATCAACCCTTCGATGGAAAATTCAGCTAAAATTTTTTTGAACAATTTAAGAGTTGAACATAATTTTATGAGTTCGGAGTCGCTCAAAGCTTTTGAAAATCTTAAAGGGAATTTTGAAATTGAAAAAATTAATGCAATGCCGGAAGCTATTAAAATGAGAGTTCTGAAAATGATTCTTGAAAATATTGCTCAAACACAAGTTTCTTTTCGGCATGTCTTGCTTGCATCAAAATTAGTCTCCGGTAAAATTAACGGTTTTATGATTTCCGGTGGGAGAAAAATTTCAAACCTGCATCGCACCCTGGCGCTGTGTGAGTGCAAGCATAAACCAAACTTGACAGAAATTAGTGTTAAATTTAAAATCGAAATAATCTCCAAGGATGATTTTTTTCATACAAAAAAGGATTTCGTTGCCGTATTTGATTTTGAGCGCGGAACTAATGGATTCGTTCTAAGGAATCGTTTAGCGGGTGATATTTTTTCTCCGCCAGGACGTAAGGTTACAAAGAAACTTAAAAAATTTTTGAATGAAGTTAAGATTCCTGTGGAACAAAGAGACAGTTTAGCTCTTCTTGCTTGCGGTGGTGAAGTGGTTTGGGTCGAGGGGATTGGAGTTTCTCAGAAATATGTTATCTCTGAACATACTACGAGTTTTGGTATCATTAAAGAGTCCCCATGAATTTTTGCGTTAAATTTTATATAAATTTAATCAGCTATAGACTTCAGTTTTAAACGCAAATTTAGAGGTAAGTGTCGTCTAATCGGAGGGGATTGTGTTTACAGAGTTTTTTTGTAAATTCGATGGCGCCATTTAAAACAGGCTTCATCGCACTAAAGAAATACAGAGACCCGAGCCTTTTATACAGAATCAATGACACGGTCCAAGACATATGTTTCACTATGTGGTGGGTAAAAAGTAGCACTTAAACAAGGGAGTGTAAATTTGAGTAATAATGAAAAAAATCGCAGAAGAATCCCAAAAGGTGTTTTAATTTTTTTAGGAATTCCAATATTAATCATACTGATCGCAAGCATCATTATGAGCTTTGTGCCGAGGGAGACTCATAAATATTCAGAGATAATAGAAAAATTCAGGAAAAACGAAGTTGCTGAATATAGCATAAATCTTGGATCTGGCGACATGGAAATAAAATTGCGCAGTGGCGAGGTGTTCGCTTATACTGCTCCGAATGTTAACCTTATGTACACTGATATAAAGTTTTTTGTCGATGAATATAATCGGCAAAGTCCGGATAATCCGATTGTTTACAATTTGACCAAGGCAGTCGAGACTTCTTGGCTTGTTAATGCATTTACCTACGTTATTTTACCCGTCTTGCTTGCAGGATTGATGGGCTGGGTGCTCATGCGAAAAGTTACAGTTATCGGTGGAGATCGTACCTTTTCTTTTGGGCGTGCAAAACCTAAAGCTAACGAAGACGAAGGACGTAAAACTACTTTTGAAAATGTCGCAGGTGCAGATGAAGAAAAAGAAGAACTTGCTGAAATTGTCGATTTTTTAAGGATTCCGCAAAAGTATAGTAGTTTGGGCGCCAGAATTCCTAAGGGAGTACTCCTTGTAGGGCCTCCCGGAACCGGAAAAACTTTGCTGGCAAGAGCAGTTGCCGGGGAAGCTAGGGTCCCATTTTTTTCGATGTCCGGTTCCGACTTTGTTGAAATGTTCGTAGGTGTCGGTGCTTCCAGGGTTCGTGATTTGTTTGACCAAGCGAAAAAAACTTCACCGTGCGTTGTATTTATTGATGAAATAGACGCAGTTGGACGTCGCAGAGGCGCGGGGCTTGGGGGAGGCCATGACGAAAGAGAACAAACTTTGAATCAGTTGCTTGTGGAAATGGATGGATTTGGCACAAATGAAGGTGTAATAGTTCTTGCCGCCACGAATCGTTCTGACATTCTCGATCCGGCGCTTATGCGTCCGGGAAGGTTCGATCGTAACATAGCTGTTGGTTATCCAGATGTTAAAGGGCGTGAAGCGATTTTGCGTATTCACGCAAAAGGCAAGCCTTTTGACGCTAGCGTTAAACTTCGTGACGTTGCCAAATCTACAATAGGGTTTACTGGTGCGGATCTGGAAAATTTGCTTAACGAGTCAGCTTTGCTGGCGGCCAGAAGAGGTCAGAAAATAATTACCAATCTTGAAGTTGAAGAGGCCACTATAAAGGTTTTGGTAGGAATGGAAAAGAAATCTCAGATGTTGACGGAAGAAGAAAAAAGACTTACTGCATATCACGAAAGCGGGCATGCTGTAGTTATTTATTTCTGCAAGACTCAAGATCCGGTTCATCAGGTTTCTATTATTCCACGCGGATTTGCGGGAGGATATACACTTTCGCTCCCCGAAAAGGATTCCTTATATACTTCCCGAAGAAAAATGCAAGAAGAAGTGATTGCCATGCTTGGTGGAAGGGCCGCGGAGTCTTTGATTTTAGGTGAAATTTCCACGGGTGCCTCAAATGATATAGAAAAAGCTACTAAAATAGCTAGGCTAATGGTTACAAAATATGGAATGAGCGAAAATATTGGCCCGATTTCTTATAATTATGAGGATGATGAAATTTTTATTGGGCGCGATATGGGGCATTTTAAAAATTATTCAGAATCTACAGCTAGTGAAATTGATTTGGAAATAAAAAATTTGATTAATGAGTGCTACAAAAAAGCGGAGGAAATTATAAAAGATCACTCCAAGGAATTAAATGCAGTCGCTAATTTTTTAATTGAAAAAGAAAAAATGAGCGGCGAGGAATTTAGGAAAATAATGGATTCCAAGGGTGAGATAGAAAATGCATGATAAAGATAGCAAGGAAAATGGATCAAAAAAAAATGAAAACGAATACGAAGTTGTTTTCCCTGAGCACATTAATCGGGATGATGTTGAATATAATTTCAATGGCAGTAACAACGGAAAAAGAAAAAATAAAAGGAAGGTTTGCTATCTGAATGAGCAAAAACGTAATCGGTTTTTAATTAATGCCGTATGTGTTTTGTTGATTTTAACAGTCGTGCTGGGCGCGACGTTAGTCCATATTTGCCAAAAAGATTCAAATTTTTTAAGTTTCTTTACAAATAAAAAAGAGCCAGAAAACGCAGAGCAATTGTCGAAAATGGAGTTTGAACAAGCACCCGAGGAAGAGGGTGCTATTCCGGCTGAAAAGCTTTTTGAAAATGTAAAAGACACGGTGGTGGGAATTGTTGTTTACGACGACAGTACCGGCGTACTTTCAGATTTTGCGGGTCAGGGTTCAGGCATTGTTGCGGGCAAAGAAGGAATTATCGTTACCAATGCTCATGTCGTGGGTGATTACTTAAGAAACAAGATAGTTGTTGTTATAAGGGACGATGAAAAGCTGGAAGAAATTCCTGCCAAAGTTGTGGGCGTTGATAGAAGGACAGATTTATCTGTTATTAAAGTTGAAAAAAATAATATGAAAGTTGCGAAGTTTGCAGATTCTTCTAAGGTAAAACCTGGTGCCGTAGCGTATGCTTTAGGTTATCCTGTCAGCCTTGATTTTTATAGTTCTATTACAAAGGGGATTGTCTCTGCAGTTAATCGATCTATCAGTAAATCTGAGGTCAAATACATACAAACGGACGCTGCCATAAATCCTGGTAATTCCGGAGGTGCTCTGATGGATTCCCATGGTAACGTCATTGGTATGAACACTCTTAAGGTTAATTTAGCAGGCGTGGAGGGTATGGGTCTTGCGATTCCTTCAGAGACGATTCAGTCAGTATGCAAAAGCCTCGTCAGCTCAGGCTATGTAAAAGGAAGAGTGAGGCTTGGTTTTACCGGGAAGGTGGTATCTCCTTATCAGGCGCAAGTTAACAATTTAGTAGTCGGGGTTTTGGTAATCAAAATTGAGGATTCTTCTAACTTAGCTTCTGCGGGTGTGCAAGTGGGAGATGTCATATTCAAAGTTGATGGAGTGGAAATTACGAGCTTTGATTCCGTTAGTAGCACTCTTTCTGGGAAAAAGCCCGGAGATGAAGTTTTATTAACATATTATCGGCCATCGCCGAGATTTTCTGGCCAATCGTCAGGCAAAACATTTGAAGCGAGTGTTAGGGTTATTGAGGATAAAGGCGAACAGAATGCAGCATTTTTAAAATAACAAGATTGTTAAGTTAATGATTTAAAAGAATTTTATCAGAAGTGTTAAGGGGTAACATTAACTAACCTGGATTTAGATAAAAGCGAATATTGGTTGTCTTTGCGACAATAAAGTAATATCTATTCTTTATAACGTTGGGATAAAATGTCGAATGAAGTAAAAATAAGCATAATAGTTCCTATTTTTAATAGTGAAGCTTTTTTATTAGATCTTCTTGATTCCATTGCTTCTCAAACGTTTAGAAGTTTTGAGGTAATTTTTGTTGACGACGGTTCTACTGATTCTTCTCTTCAAATTTTAAAAAGATACAGTCAAAAATTCAGTAATTGGAAAATTTTTAAGATTTCACACCAAGGTGTAGGCGCTGCAAGAAATTTTGGTCTCAAGCATGCTTGCGGTGAATTTATTTCCTTTGTCGACAGTGATGACAAAATTGACCCTGACTTTCTTAATACTCTTTACTACAGTGCAATTAATTCTGGAGCCGATATCGCTGTTTGCAATTATAAGATTTTTTATTTAGGGCCAAATCTTTCATTCATAAATTGGGTTAGGTTGAATACCGGGGTCTACGCCTCAGATGTTATTATTAAGCATTTGATTACCGACGTTAGAGTTCATTTTTGGTTTTTTAACAAAATTTTTAAACGAGAATTGTTTATAAGCAATAAGATAGAAATACCTAATATGTGCTTTGAAGATATGATAGCGGTACTGCAACTTTTTTATTTTGCAAAAAAGGTTAGTGTGAGTTCACGTGTCCTTTATCGTTATAATAAGCACAACAAAAGTCTTTTAAGTAAAATGAATGAAAAAAAAATGGAAGATTATCTTAAAGCTTTCACTTTTTTGAAAAGTTTTTTAATTTCTAAAGGTGTATTTCACAAATATAGGGTTAGGCATTTAATTTTGGGATTTCGCGTTGTGTTTATAGCTTTGCGAGTTTTAATTTTTGATGATTTTAAATTTAGGGGTCTATTCAGAAAATTAAAAAATGTTTATAAGAAAATTTTTTCATAAGTGTTTCTAAGTTTTAATTATAAACTAAACGTTTTAAAAATTAAATTTTAGGGTTGAAAAACCGCTTTGTTAGTGATTCTTACTTTCTTTATGATTAGAGGAAGAACATGAAATGAGTATTTATCAAAGTTTTTTAGGTTATTTTTATGTCCCTAAAACTTATAATGATGATCTCAAAAATGTAGAATTCTTAATGAGTTACGAGTTAATCCACCAAATTTAATGATTCATGAACCTTACTTACGCATTAACGATAACTCTTCAAAAGTTTTTCCTGACAAAAATAGCAATACGAAAATTCTTTCTGGACTTTAAAAAACAATTCTTAATAATAATACAATTGCCGATGTCCATGAATACAATCGGAGTGAGAAGCAAAAGCGTTCCAACTAATGCTAAGCCATCAGCACACGCAATGACGCCATTGACCTTTTTAATTTCGTTATTCATAAAAATCTTTTGCAGTTATGCCGTTAAAACGGCATTGCCAAATCAATGTACATCTGTTAAAATATCCACATGAACAATGTGGGACAGACAAAAAAATCAAAATAGGCTTTGCTCTTGGCAGACAACGATACATGTGCAAAAATTGCGGTTGCAATTGGGTATTTCAATATATGTATATTAATTTAGCAATACGGTTAAAACTTTAGAGCTTGATATTTTTTTTCAAGTAAGAATTTATAAATTCGTCAATTTCTCCATCCATAACTGCACTGATATTACCGATTTCAGTTCCTGTCCGATGATCCTTCACCAAGGTGTATGGCATGAATACATAAGATCTAATCTGTGACCCCCATGCTATTTCTTTTTGAATACCCTTAATATCTTCTATGCTTGCCAGCCTATCGCGCTCTTTTATTTCATAAAGTTTAGATTTAATAGTTTTCATCGCCATTTCTCTGTTTTGAATTTGGCTTCGTTCATTTTGGCAAGTTACGACTATTCCTGTCGGTACATGAGTAAGCCTTACCGCCGAGGACGTTTTGTTAACATGCTGTCCTCCCGCACCGCTGGCACGAAAAACGTCCATCTTGATGTCTTTTGACGGAATATCAAGCTCAATTTTATCGTTAATCTCTGGAATAACCTCAATAGCAGCGAATGAAGTATGGCGTCTTCCGGAAGAATCAAACGGAGAAACCCTAACCAGCCTATGAACTCCAGCTTCTCCTTTCAGTAGCCCGTAAGCATTGGTTCCTTCCACAAGGATTGAGATATTTTTATATCCGGCTTCCTCTCCATCTAAAAAATCAAGAATACGCACACGCATACCGTGTCTTTCAGCCCAGCGGTGATAGATTCTGTAAAGCATTTCAACCCAATCTTGCGCTTCTGTCCCTCCGGCTCCAGCGTGAAACGTGAGCAAAGCATCGTTCGAATCATGCTTGCCTGAGAGCATACTTTCAAGAATCTGTATTTCGAGTTCATTTTTGATATTATCAATTGACGCCTTAATTTCTCCAACAAAGGAGGAATCTTCTTCAGAATCACAAATTCTAACCAATTCAGTTGTTTCTTCTAATTCGCTTCTTATCTTTTTGAATTTCTCAACTCGTGCCTTTAAATATTTAAGTTGCTCAAGAACTTTTGCTGAGCCTTCATGATTACTCCAAAAATCCGGTTCAGAAACTTTCTTTTCAAGCCGTTTAAGTTCATCTTCACTTTGTTTTAATCTTAGAACCTCACCAAAAGAATCCACTCGAGGAGCTAACTCGCTTAGGTCCTTCTTTATGCCGTCAAACTCTAACATATATATTTACCCAAAATTTTTTAAAAAACCTGCCCCTTCGTATTGTGCCCGGAATAACCTGCTACTTAAGGCAGGTGGATATTAGCCTTACGTTTTTGTGCCGCCTCTTTCGCTAAACTCAAGAGGTACGCATTCCAGACGCAAGAGCAAAACTTCCTAGGATATAAACGTAGGGTTACTGAGCACGGTCCGCGCAAGGGGAAGGTAAAAACCAACTTAAGAAATAGTAACTTTTTTAAAGATACATGTCAAGAGGCATATTCAAACCAGCCAAAAAGTAATATATTCAAACAAACTCCAAGATCAAGATATTTAAATTTTAATAATTTAAAGTATGATAATATGTATAAAAACAAATGGAGTGAAACAATTTCATGAAATCAAAATTATTGTTACTGTTTTTGGGTACTAGTATGTTATTGGCTCAAAATATTATTTTTATATTATCGCCATCACAAACTGTTAATTTATCCAAAGAAACTAAATTTTACATAGATAGAACCGGGGGCGGCATAACGAATAATATTTTTGTTATAGAATGCGGAAATAATAAAAAATTTTTTAAAGAGTGCAAAAAAAAATTATCCATGTATGATACCGTTAAAAGAACCGTAGCTGAGTATTTCAAAGGAGAATATGAAAATGAACAACAATCTATTTTAAATAGCATGTCAGATGAAGAAAATCTTAAAAAATTCTTTTACATGAAAATTTATGGTGATGGTCAAGCGGCAAAATGGCTAAATTCTTCAGATAAATCTGATACTTCAATTTTAGGTCTTACTGAACCTTTGAATGATAAATTCAAAACGGAAGTATTAACTAATTTTTTACATTATGCTTTTGCGGAATTTTTTCAGTATAGGTTTAATGAAACCGTTAAAATAGGCGAAATTCAATCCAATCAAGCTTTAAATAATTTGGCTACAATACGGATTGCTGAGCTACTAAATCTTTCTGATTTAGTTGTAAAAACTGAATATGTCAAAATAACTTACCCTGAAATTCCTGATAAGTTTGGTATACTAATGGATTGTGCAAAAGGTATACCATTTGAAAAATTTAAATCTTTAAAAAATAAAAGTGTAAGTCCTTTATTTCAATTAAAAGCTTCAAATTTAATGATTTTGGACGCCATCTGTGCACAGAGAGATAGAGAAGTCGGGAATTATTTTACAGTAATATCGGAAGATACAAATAGTGCTGTGAGTATAAATGCTTTTGATAATGATATGGCATTCCATAACATAATGCTCGGTAAATTTGTAAACTTAAAAGAAAAATATTATGTTTTACCACCTATAATCTCTGCTGATGATAAAATGACTTTACCTCATATGGATAAAGAGCTTGCGGAAAAGATTTTAAGTTTAAACGATAAAACAATTTATTTGTGCTTACAAAATTTATTACCTGATATTTCTATTGATGCTGTAATAAATAGATTACATCAAATTCAAAATGCAATAAGGAAAACCATCAAATACAATGAAAACTTTTTGATTGAACCAATGCAGTGGAATGAAAAAACTATGGAAGAAGAACTAACTCAAAGTAATGAAACTTATTTTAAAAATTTTATGAAAAAATTAAATACTCCTGATTGAACCCATAACTGCTGAAATTCCAGGCATTTGAGCTTTGCTTAAAAACATCAAAGAACTTCCTCCGCCAGTAGAAATATGAGTCATTTTGCCGGAAAGCCCGAGCCTTTTAACAGCTTCCGCAGAATCGCCACCTCCAATAATTGAATTGGCGTCACTGCGAGCAATAGCACGAGCAAGCTCAAAGGTACCTTCGGAAAAATTCTTCCACTCAGAAACGCCAAGTGGACCATTCCATACAACCGTACCGGCTTTTTCAATCTCTTGAGCATAAATTTTAGTAGTTTCTGGCCCAATATCAAGGCCCTGCCAACCACTAGGGATTTCACTTGTACTGAAAATTTTCGATTCAGTTTCCGGAGAATATTCACGACCCGCGCGCACATCCAGCGGAAGCATCAATTTTACGCCAATTTCTTTTGCATACAACAAAATGTCTTTGGCTAACCGTAACTTTTCATATTCACAAATTGAATCCCCAACATTGTGACCAAGAGAGTTAATAAAAGTGTAAGTCATCCCTCCACCAATCATAAGTACGTCTACGCATTGCAATATACCTTCAATGGCTTCAATCTTATCTGAAACCTTTTTTCCACCCAATATTGAAATAAAAGGGCGCTTGGGTTCGTCAAGAATCTTTGACATACCCATAACTTCTTTTTCGATCAAAAAGCCATAAAAACCGGGCAAAAATTCTAAAACTCCTACCAAAGACGCATGTTTTCTATGGCAAGTACCAAATGCATCGTTAACGTATACTTCTGCTAAAGACGCAAGCTGCTGAGAGAACTCTCTATCGTTTTGTTCTTCACCGAGTTCAAACCTAAGGTTTTCAATCATACAAATTTGACCATCTTCCAAAGCGCTGGCAAGAAAACGTGAGTCTTCACCGGCAACATCTTGAGAAAGCTTCACCTGCACTCCTAAAACTTTTGAAAGATAAGCGGCGACGGGCGCAAGAGTGAGTTCTTTAACGAACTTGCCGCTAGGCCTGCCAAGATGAGAACATACAATAACGCGTGCGTTCTTTCGAATCAAAAACTTTATAGTCTCAAGGCTTTCATCGATTCTTCTGGTATCAGAAATTGTTCCATCGTCAAAGAAAGGAACATTAAAATCGCACCGCAAAAGCACACGTTTACCATTCACATCAGCATTTGAAACGCTTTTTTCTTCGTTCAGAGCATTTATTTTCATATAAAACCATCTTCAAACATCCCAAGAGAATGTTTTTATTTTTTTATAAAAGATAATCCTAAAAGTCAATCAACATAGAGGTTTTGTAACCTTTATTAAAAAATAAGTCAAGTTTTTACTTGTCTTAAAAGATTGAGAGCCAAACCGTAACTCGGGACCTTGATTTATCACACGCAGTTTATAAACTTGAATTTCTTTTTCTAAACTATATGCTTGGGATTACATGTACTCAAAAATGGAGGGTACTTTATGATTGAGAAATTAACTGACAGTTCCGAAATTTCTTTTGCAAAATCAGCTAGGCGTATTTCTTTCAGCGCCATTCAGCCAAGCGGCGCCATTACCCTAGGCAATTATCTTGGAGCTGTACGTTCGTGGACTGATCTGCAAAGAACTCATTCTTGTATTTTTGCCATAGCGGATTGCCATGCCGTGACTGTCCCCAAAGAGCCACATTATCTACGTTCAAGCGTCCGTAATTTGTTAGCTACTCTTTTGGCTTGCGGGATTTCCCCGGATGAATCTTTGCTTTTTTTACAAAGCACTGTTTCGCATCATACTCAACTTGGTTGGTTGTTGGAGTGTAATACTCAGTATGGAGAACTTCGCAGGATGACTCAGTTTAAATCTAAGAGTCAGCAAAATGAAAATTTTGGAGTGGGATTATTCACTTATCCATGTCTTATGGCCGCCGATATATTACTTTACAATACCGACGACGTACCTGTGGGAACCGATCAGACTCAACATGTGGAGTTTGCGCGCAACGTTGCTCAGCGATTCAATAGCAGATTTGGCGAAACTTTCAAGCTTCCGGAGCCGATGTTCCCCAAGAATGGCGCCAAAATAATGTCTTTGACCGATCCTTCGCGAAAGATGTCGAAGTCGTCGGATAATTCCAGTTCTTACATCTTGTTATGCGACCATGCTGATTTGATTGTGCAGAAAATAAAAGGAGCTGTCACCGATTCGGGCAACCAAATTAAATATATTGAAGGAAAGGGAGGATTAAATAATTTGATTGTAATTTATTCTTGTCTTTCAGGTTTAAGTTTTGAGCAGATTTCATTTGAATTTGAAGGGAAAGGTTACGGAACTTTTAAATCAAGGTTGGCTGAAATAATTGTTTCAGAGTTCGAACCAATTCAGCGGGAATATTCAAGATTAATTGAATGTGCAGATTACCTTGAAACTTGCGTCCGCCGTGGAGCGGAGTCTGCAAGAAAGCTGGCTCAGCCTATGCTCGAACGAGCCATGTATGCTATGGGTTATTGGGTTCCATAGTATTTTTATTATTTGACATGACAGCTTGCCTTAGTAAAAACTTTAGAAATTTACTGATTTCTTTGAAAAGATTATCCAAAAAAGCAATGCTTACGTCTTATTTTGTAGGTTATAAGTTTATGATAAATTTTTCTAAAAAAATTTTGTTGTTGTCAGAACGTGCTCTTAAATTATGCCAAGACAGATTTTGTGTCTTTGAAAAGGTATGCGGTTCGCTTTCTTTAAAAGTTTTAGACTCTTTCAGAGAGAATAAGGTTGGCAGCCATCATTTTTATTCTTCTTCCGGTTATGGCTATGGCGATTATGAAAACCGACGTGTTTTGAATTCTTTGGTGGCAAATCTATTTGGTGCCGAAGACGCCTTGGTAAGTACCTTATTTGCCAGCGGTACTCACGCTCTGAAAGTTGCCCTTTGGGCTGTCTCCAGGCCAGGAGATACCATCGCCAGCGTGACGGGTTCGCCGTATGAAACCTTGCATCCCGCTATTTTCGGTTCTAACGTCGGCTCGCTTCGTGATTTCGGTATTGATTTTTTTGTTATCGACTTTGAAACAGATGACTTTTTGAAAGCATTACACCAAAAAAAACCAAGAACAGTTTATATCCAGAGATCTAAGGGGTATACTTTCAGAAAATCTTTAAGTGTGAAAGATATAGGCTATTTTGTTTCTCAAATTCGAAAAAATTGTAAAGATTGCATAATAATTGTCGATAATTGTTATGGAGAATTTGTTGAGAATACTGAGCCATGTACTTCTGGTGCAGATCTAATTGTGGGTTCGCTGATAAAAAATCCTGGCGGTGGAGTTGCTCCATGTGGCGCTTACATTGCGGGTAAAAAGAACCTTGTTGATTTATGCGCTCAGCAACTTACCGCGCCTGGACTTGGGGCTTCAGTGGGATGTTCGCATAGCCTTAAGGAACTATTCGCAGGAATCTTTTATGCGCCTTCCGCTGTACGTGAAGCCTTAAAAACTGCGACATTTGCATCATGTTTGTTTGGTTTAATGGGGCACGAAATTACGCCCGGATACTCAGAAGAACGTGCAGATACAGTTCAGGTAATTAAATTCCAAGGTTCAGAGAATCAATCACGCGAGGCAGTAATCAAGTTTTGTTCTGCAATTCAGGCGTTTTCACCTGTTGATTCATTCTCTTCCCCCGAGCCGGCTCCGCTTCCGGGCTATGGAAGCACAGAAATTTTGATGGCCTCCGGAGGATTTATTTCAGGTTCATCAATAGAGCTTTCCGCAGACGCTCCGATGCGGAACCCTTACGCAGTTTGGCTCCAAGGGGGCACAAATTTTGCTTATTCGAAAATTGCGATAATGAAATCTGCGGAATCTGTAATGGAGTTAAGCTCTGAGTTTTGAAGATTAATCGTTCTATATATCTATTTTGCGGGTATTTCGGTAAAAATTCTTTCTGCAAGCTCTTTGAATACTTCTGCGCATAATTTCGTGCCGTCTTCAGGATTTTCCGCAAGAATCGTAAGACAGTAACGCGGTTGCTCGAATGGAAAGAATCCTGCGTACCAGGCTTGATTTACACGTTTGTTATTTTCAAAAATTCCGGTTTCCGCCGTCGCGGTCTTGGCGGCTGCCGTGCACGTTTTGGGCCTTCCGTGCTTCCCCGTACCTTGTTCCAGAGCCTTTTTCATGGATTCTTTGAGAATTTCAGAAGTATTTATGCTAATAACTTGTCTTGGCATTTCGCTTTCTATAGAGTGTAAAATCATGCTTTCGTCATAAAGCCCTTTCACCAATTTAGGCCGACTATAAGCTCCGTTACATGCTATTGTGTTTATAAGTCCGGAAATTTGAACAGGCGCGGCCATTAAAGAACCCTGCCCAAACGAAAAAATTGCCGCGTTTTTTTCATTTTCAAGTTCTTCTGGAGTGGGTAAATTACCTGGTTGGCAACTCATCCCAGGAGCAAAATCTATGCGTGTTCCGAATCCTATTTTTTTTGCCATGTCAATTAAAAAATTTACGTTTATTTTTTTTATGATTTTGATAAAATATGTGTTGCATGATGTGTAAATAGCTTCGCTAAGGTCTATCTTGCCATGTGGGACCCCGCCATAACATCGAATTTTTTTCCCGTCTTCAAGCGTTTCATAACCTTTGCATTCGTGTATAAGATTTTTGTTAAAACCGGAATCAAGCATTGCCGCGCCCGTTACAAGTTTAAATATGGAACCAACATTGTAGGAACTGAAAGCACGATTCATCAGGGGAGAATTCGCATCATGAAGGCAAGGTTTGATGTCTTGGTTGGAATAAGTCGGTAAACTAATGAGAGCACGAATTTCACAATTAGGAATCTCTGTAACTATCACCGCGCCCTTAATTAGATGTTTGCCAGCAACCTCTTCCGCAATACACTGGATTCGTTTATCAAGTTCCAACATTACGCCTTTCGTACGAATGCAAGGCTGAGAAGCGTCGACGCAGTTTGCTCCGGAAATTAGTTTTCCAGACGCGTTGACCTTATATTTTATTTCGATTTCACCTCCTGATTTAAGGTGATCGTCGTACGCTTTTTCAATTCCGGAAACTCCGTTATAGTCAACCGTGTAACCAATTACATGCGCAGCTAGCGAACTTCTTTCTCTTACAGGGATTTCAAAAATATGAATATCTTCATTTTTTTCAGGAGGTGTCGAACTGCCACAAATTTCGGTTATAAAAGGTAATCTGGATTTGAATTTTTTAGATATCTTTTCTTTTAAATTTTCTGGAACCATTTGCATAACTATGTTAAAGCTTTCCATGCTGGGAACTATTGCGGCAAGAAATTTCTTTTTTACACCGATTAATGGAACTCCTCTGCAATCGTAGATAAGCCCTCGCACATTGGCCACTTTAAGGTTAAATGTGTGCTGATTAATCGCCGTTTCATAAAATTCTTCTTTCACGGCAATCGTACCAAGATTTGTAATGAGTAATGCGAAGCATATCATCATCACAGTGAAAGAGAGCAAAATCTTTTTGTTCACATCCATACTTCCTAAATTTTTAAAATTATTATTCCTCCTATGTTCTTTAGAATTCTTTATCAAGGTTGAAAATAGCAACTTTTTTCAAAAAACAATCATTTTAAGAAATGAAAAAAGTTTTTTGGGTTTTACATAATGGTAAAAACTTATGAGGAAGTATGAATAAAAAATTTAAAAAACTAATCTAATAAGATAAACTGGCAATTAAAATTTTTTTATCATCCCGTACCTTCACCCTAAACAAATTTTATTTTGTTAGTCTAGAGCCTTTTGTTATCAAAACATTGCAACCGCCCGAAGACGGTTGCAATGTTACTTGGCACACGAAAGTCAAATCTGCTTACAGCGTAAAATAATTGAAATGCCCTACGATAGTTTTCACTCAATTCTCGATTTTTCTCTCAGGTCCGGCAAGTAATACAACATAACTTTTTTGATCCTATTTTTAGCTTTCTTGATATGACGCGAAACAACTGAAATATTTACACCCATACTTTTTGAGATTTCCGTCATATTAACGTCTCTATTGTAATAAAGATTCAAACAAATTTTCTGTTTTTCCGTAAGTTCTCCGTTTATTATGTTTTCCAAAGAATTAAGTAGCCGCTTCCAGTCGTAGCTATAATCTTCATCAAAATCACACTCAAATCTTTTTAAACCAACTAAAGATTCGGTAAAATCGTTAAACGACACATTTTTACTGCACATCAAACTCCTCACTTCTCCTCCAAAGAACGCTTCCAACCGTGCGCAAATCCAAGTACATACCATAAAGCGTAGCAACACGGTTCCGTACGCTCAAGTTGCCGCGCGCAAGCTCAGGGGCCAGCTCTTTTTTTAACTTCTTAATGTGTGCCTTAAGAACGTCCGCTTCTTCCGCATATTGACCAGCAAGCTCTTTATAAAACAATACGAACCCCCCTCCCACGAAAAATCCATGATCTTAAATTAAAAGAAGTTCAAAGTCTCCGCTATGCTCTTAATGTTTATTATGCAAAATAATTTCTATTTTGTCAAGTTTTTGTTCAATAAAACGATAGTTTTGATTGAAAAAGTACATAACTTTTTATCTTTTTCGACATATTCGATGACAAAAAACAACAAAATTGGATTTTAAATTTATTTTTCATAAAAATATGTAAAAATTTTAAATATTTGGTTGTTCCAAAGTTTACACATTAAGATCTAAAACTGTACCACCGAAAATCGGTACGACGTATTCCATTCTTTGGATTTCATCAAAAGATGCATCACGTTTTCCATTCTCAGTCATGATTTTTGCAAATAACGTTACCTTGCTTATCCATTCCATTCCCGTAATACTTTTAAGATAATTTCTTATTGACTTTTCGCTAGGAATGGTACCTATATCCCAACCATTTCCGGAAAAATTGCCTCGAGCAGGATTCAAAAAAACTTTTATACGTTCAGAAAGCTGGACATAAACTTTTTGGTAATCTTCATAACTCTTGATAGTGGCTTTAATATGGACAAAAATCTCAACATACTGAACTTCAAAAACATTAATTGATAAATTTCTTACAAAAACGACTGAAGCATTTTGCTTGATAAAATTAATAATTTGTTCTCTCATTGCGTTAAATCTTTCAAATCCACAAGGAAAATTTTGAGGCAGAACCGCAATACTTACAGTGCCAACACTTTTTTTGCTAAATTTATCAACATGAGGTAAACATTTAATTTTAAGAATACTACCGATGTTTGATATAAGTAAATCTTTAAAATCAAAAGCAGAAATCATTCTCCCGCCACTACATATGCGCGAAAACATTCTTTCAGCTGCATCTCCTATTTTTTCTACATTAACGCCACCTGTAAAATCTTTTAAATTGTACACCTTCGAAACACCTGAGATAACCGAGACAAAATCTTTGACGGAACCCGCTGTAATGTTGCCTTTTTCACCCGCGCAGGTTGAATACTCAATTTTGATGCCTTCGCTGTATTGCTCTGGAGGAATTTTTCCATTTTTGCCATCGCCAAAAATTACTTTTGATTCTGAATAATTTACTTCATAAACTCTATCTTTTGGACCCATTAACAAAATATTATTAACAGGAGCCCACTTTACCCAAATTTTTTCAATCAGACCAAGATGATTATATTCAACTTCCACCTTACTGTTATCTGAGCTAACGAAACTATCTCTTTCTTTAGTTGAAAGGCGGCCAAACTCGTTAACCCAAACGCTAAGCTCAGAAACTCCTTTATTCGAGAGTTGACAAACCTTCTTTTCTTCATTTTTGCCAATTGAAAAGTACTCCGGCTCAAATGTACTACGCTGGAGTATCTTTACCGTATTTATAGCTATATTTTTTAAAATGGGAAGACTCGATTCTTCAACTTCATAAAGTTTCCCATCGGTATTTATCACTCTAATAAAGTAACCGCTTTCACCAAAAATTTTGCATTCTTGAAAATCAAATCTACCCATAACGGAAACAATTTCGCTATGAAAAAATCCCTCTGTTAAATCTATTACGTTAATATAATCCCATTTTCCGCTTTTCCCCTCTTGGTTTTTAGCAAAATACTCCCACCTGAATACAAACCCCTTCCTGCGCAAGCCCTCTTCGATTTCAAAAAGCATCTTTACAATCCCAGAGTTGAGAGGCTTGCTGAAACAAAAATACATCTTAAGATTCTTTTCTTGAAAGGCTTCTAAAATTTTAATTTGACCTTGGCTTAAATTTTCTTCAAAGCTTATCGATCTGCTTTCCAAATTTGAATAAACATACACTTTCTTTAACTGAGGTGTATAATCTTTATAGAAACAAACAATAGAAAAAGAAGTCACGCAAGGAGTTATATAACTTGCCGAGTTTTCGAAAGAATTATTAACTTTAGTGATTTTAACTCTTACAAACAAACCTTCGCTGGCACCAACTGTTATTCTTTGAAAGTCATGCGGGCAAACAAAACTTAATTTTATTTTCTCCTTTTTTTCTTTTTTTTCAGCTTTAAAAATATTCTTAGGATCTTGTTCACCATGAATTTCAAGTTTCGCCCAGCCTATTCCGTTCCAATATTCCCAGGAAACGCTGGTTATTACGATATCAACAGGTTTTATTTCCGCAAAATCAATATCACTCATGATTAGTTTATATTTTAAATTTATAGCCTTTTCTTCAGACTTTATTTTAAAGAATTCGATATCCATAAAGAACTCAACATGTGCGTTTTTTTTGCTAAAAGCTTCATTAGATTTTATATAAAAGCTGTCGTAAGAAGAAAACTTCTCATCAAATGGTAAAAATTCTTGTTCTTCAAGCTGATTCTCATTTGAAAGGAACTCTTCAGCTTTAAGTGTTTTAGGAGCCATAGTGTAACTTATTCCCGTTATATAAACATCTTCCTTAGTTGCCGGGCTACAGCGTAAAAATCGTGATTTAACACCCATAAAAATACTGTGCTGTGTTTTAAAATCAAACTTAATATTAATTCCATAACCTTCGGTTTTAATTACCGAATCGATATCGCGCCAATTTTTCCCATCAAAATATTGCCACAAAGCATCTTTAGATGAAAAGACGTCAGAGAGAAATTCTTCAGTTTTCGCAGAAAAAGTATTATGAAAAAAAAACGTAAGATCCGTTGTTTTAGTGTTGAAAATTATATTATCTTCAAAGTAGATCCAACGTGTTTGTAAATTTTCATAAGAAGAACAGCCATAAAGTCTAAAAGGTTTAAATTTTTTATCTGTTTTCAAATCAAATACTTTAACTATTAAGTCTTTTTCAGGGTCAACCATAAATATTTTTTCGATCTTCGAATCAACAACATAAATATCTTCACAAGTTTCGAAGTCGACGTCATCTTTACCATCGGAAGTATTGGCGGTTATTTTTTCCCCCTTCTTAACACAGACCTCAGTAAAATTTTCAACCGCTTCTATCGTTACAAATCCGCTGGAGGGCTGCGCCGGTTTAGGAAAAGTTCCTATTATGTTAAGGAAAGTAAGATAATAGTTGTAAACAGCACGGTTAAGTCTGTTTATGCTTCCCTCTTGCATTTCACAAAAAATTTTTGCCAATACAACACCAAAATCGTCTCCGTTTTCTTCAAAGAACCATTCCGGGGTATAAGCCTTTGCGAATTTCTTAAAATCTTCCAGAAGATCTTCATAATTCCTGTTATCAATCTTGGGTAATAATTCCAAACAAAACCCTCCACCCTTTAAAATTTAAACAACTTAAAATTAACTTTTATTTGGATAAAAATTTTTAAATTTTTCAACTTTCACCACTCATATTTATTCTTTTTGTAACTCTTTCAACGGTAGGTTCTATGTCAGTAACATACTCAACTTCAGCTTCGATGCGCGAAACAGCCCCCGGAGCAGCTTTTGTTTTCACATTGATTTCAACAATATGAGGTTCCCATTCTTTTAAAGCGGAAGAAATTGACTTTTTAAATGAAGATACATAATTTGAATCGACAATCCCAAACATAAAAGAACGTAGCTCAGAACCAAATCTGCTCACAATTTTTCTTTCAAAAATTTGAGTCTTTAAAATGATATTCACAGATTGTTTAACTAACTTGTTACCTTCAATCGTCATTACTTTTCCTGTTGATTTATCGACATTAATGGGGAATTTCCACCCTTTTATAGTCGCCAATTAAAATACACCTCTAACCTATTTTTATCATTTCTGCACTAATGCTCGCAGTGCCTGCCGCCGAAAGTTCAGCCGCACTTCCGGCCTTAGCACTAAATGAATTTTTAGCACTAATTTTAACGTCGGCCGAATCAACATTAAATTTACCCGATGCAGATTCGAAATCAAAGGAACTAGATTCGCCGCCCTGTATAACAACCTTGCCAGTTTTTACGTCAAGCGTAATTTTACTAGAAGAAATAGTTATCTCATTCTTTTTCAAATCAATTTCAATGGATGTTTCTCCACTTTGATTCCCCAACTTCACCACTCCACTTTCAAACGAGTAAGAAAAACTATTGTCATTTTTATCTTTGACGGTAATTGTCTCATTTCCTGCCTCATTGTCAATTTTAACCTCTGTTCCGGAACGAGTCTTGGTTATCTCATATTGATTCGAGGGTGTAAGTCCGAGTGGATTTGGTGCAGCCGATGAATTATAAACACAACAAAGGATGAAACCTGAATCAAAGCTTTCATCCAGGAAAGCGGTCAGCACGTGAGAGCCCACATTAGGGTAAACGACGCTTCCATAATTTTTCCCGGCGTCACGGGTCGTAATATTGCACCAAACTTCCACCGAATCGCGAGGAAAATTTACAAGAATCTTATTAGTATTTTCATAATCTTCAAGAGATTTAACAATTCCAAGTCTAATCAATTTGAACTCTCCATTTATTAAAATGGGAACGGTATATTAGGAATATCAAAACTAGGCATGTCCGGTACATAAAACCCCGAAGATGAGGGTAAGACATCTGTAGCAAGTAAAAAGGTAGTTTTAAAATTTTTTTCAACCGAATCGAAAGAATAATTTACAGATTCTATCAAAAATACATTATCCAGCGGATACCCTAGGCCTTCCACTTTAACCCCTACGCCCGGACCATACCCCGGAATAAGGGGCGACACAACCGTAAGTTTCGAAAACAATGAAACCTGTTGCAACGCAGCGCCTGCCAAAAAGCGAGCTTCACCCGAATCTTTTGGAGAATTCAACACCGAGGAATAAGTAGCACTCACAGCACTACTCAATTCTGAAGCTAACGAGCCACTGCCTATTAAACTTGTTGGGCTAACACTTACCGTTAATGGGTCGGAATAATCTTTTTCATTTAGAGCTACAATTTGAGAACTTTTAGGAACACCCCAAATATTCGCATCAAACTTGATGCTATAAATTCCGAAAAAACTTTCAATCGTGAACGCAATGGACTTATTTTGACTCATATCAACAAAATAAACCTTACCATTTTCGTCACAATAAAACAGGCATCCGCAAGTTTTGGCCAGATCGCACATATACTCATAATCACTTTTCTGATATTGAACCAAAGGAATTTTAATTTGAGTTTCGTTTTTTATCGCAACATCATAGGAAGCGTATTTTGAGTAAGGACTTAATATATCTTTAGCCACAGCTGAAGGCGTTTCTTTACCTTTAAATTGTTTAGTTTTAAGACCAGGCATCATCCAAACTTTTACATCCATGGAATTAATCGTTAATTTCGAATATTCGGAACTTCCCAAAACTTCGAACTGGTATGAATAAATAAACCCTGTAAAAATAACCTTATTTTCAGGCTTGCCGTCAACGACGTACCCAGCACTTAATTCAAATTTTGAACCAAGCTTAACAGAAACACTAAAATCAAATTTAGAACTGAATTGTACATTTTGAACGTAGAATACACTGCAGCTATTAGCCTTAAGATCTATACTCAATTCTGCTTCAAAACTAGATAAAATCCATCCGTCAGGGTCGAAAGCTGAACCGCCTATCTTGACAGCAACACTATGTTCGATTCGCGTACCATAATTTTTAAGAGCATCTTCTAAATTCAAAATGGAATCCCCACACTTCTCATTTTCTTACTCCACTTCTGTAACGGTCGATTTGCAAGTTTCTTTCCATCTTCGCCACAGCGGCATTTGAAATCCTTGTGAAATTAATTTCTTTAATATAGGATCTAACTATATCTTCGACTTCATTCTTTGTTAAAAACTCTTTCTCAGGTTTTGACTTTTTTTGCTTAATTTCCTCGATTCTATTTTTTAATTTTTCATTTACGTACTCCCTACTGGAACTCCTACCCGAAGACTGCCGTTCGTGTTTTCTTTCGGGAACCTTTTTTTCGATGCTTTCAAGAACTTTTTCTGTATCAAAATTTCGCTTATAGATCAACTCTTTAATTAATTCAGAATATAACCCCTTCCGCGGCGTTTTATATGGTTCCTCCTCACGATATATTTCTTTTATATTTAAATTCCTTGAAATATTTGTATAAAAAAATTGTCCACCTTCGAGACTACTCCCCAAGGTTCCTCTACGCTTTTGTGTACCTTTTACGGATACATCAAATTTTGGAATATTGGTAAGAGTAATTTTTTTATCAATATTTTTAACATCGATTTTTTTATAATCCTTAAATTTATAAGCATTTAAATTACAAATTTTATCATTACGGGAAACTTGCTCTGGTTCTTTATTTGAGATCTTTTTCCGCGACGTTTTATATGGTTCCTCCTCACGATATATTTCTTTTATATTTAAATTCCTTGAAATATTTGTATAAAAAAATTGTTCACCTTCGAGACTACTCCCCAAGGTTCTTCTATGATTTTGCGTACCTTTTACGGATACATCAAATTTTGGAATCTTGGTAAGAGTAATCTTTTTATCAATATTTTTAACATCGATTTTTTTATAATCTTTAACCTTATATCTAACTAAATTATAAAACTCGTCTTCTTTACTGAATTTACTAGATTCTTTAACATTTAAATTTTTATTAATTCTATTTTGAACATTGAATAATGAATAAATTTGGGAAATACAACTCTTTTCTTCAAAAATTTTCTTAGCCCTTTTATTAATCAACGAGCGTTGAAAAACTTTGCGCTCAACTTCACTTGTTAAAAAGTTACTTGAAGTAGTATATTTTATATTTCTATTATTTTTTTTGTAAATGCTTTTAACTAAATAATTTTTTTTCATTAAAAAATCTAATTCTGTCAAATTATTAAATTTTATATTTTTAAAATTCTTCTCAATTATTTGTTTAATAATTTTATTTAAATCATAAGTAAATTTCGAAAAAAAATTAACATGTTTTGAAGAATCTTTTTTTGACCCCTGCGCAGATACTCTCAATTCTTTCTCGAGTATTAAATCCTCATTCAATTTTTTCAACAAAGATTTAGGCTTTACTTTAATTTTATCAGATTTAATTTCTTTATTTAACTCTTTCGCAAAATTTTCTCTTTCAGTTTTTCTAAACTTAGATAGTTCTTCTGTGAATTCATTTTTGATTTTTTCTTTAAAATCAACATGCTCTGTTTGGAGCTTATTTATATTAACCCTGTCAATTTGCTTCTTGATTATCTTACCTTTTAAAGAAATAGTTTCTGTTTCAGAAAGGTGCCTCTCCGAACCGCTTTCAAGTAAATTTTGTTTCTTGTGAAAGATTTCTTTTTTAAAAATTTTATTTTTATTCGATATTTCTTCCAAAACGTTTTCCCGTCCCGGAATTTTCTCTGATAAAGTTTTACGTGTAATGACTTCAAGAACGTTTTTATAACGTTTTTCAATATTTTTGCTCCAAGTTTGAGCTGAAATTTTTATAAAAGGTAGTTTATCTGGTAGCTCTGGACTCGCCTTTTTTTTTCCAGCAATAAAAGAATTAAGAACCCGAGTTAAAGTTTTTTCATTAAAATTATTGCTGTAAATTACTTCAAGATCCTTTTTCTGCTCCGGATTAAGATTTTTTTCAGATTTTTCAACTTCATTTTGTAATTTTTCCAAAATTTGGCGTCGAATTACCGTGTTATTTTGAACATTTATATCGCCGCTTTTTTGGTCACATAACTGTTTAAGGAGGCCGATTATGGAATCTAGAAGTTCTCTATCACCGTTCCTTGAAAGGAACACAAACCCGTTAGAAGGCAAATTCAAAGGTTCATAATCAGCGCTGATAAGACAGTGCTTTTCAACTATATTTCTACAAAAAACAGAGTTATATTTATAAAAAACAGAACAAAAACCCCTGACCAAATTCACAATTTTAGTCTTATTTGTTCTGATGTCTTCCATCTAATTACAAACCTCACTAACATTAACTTATCAGCAATTTTTATACTCTTAAGTTCTTTAAAATTAACAAAAATTTTAATTCTTAAAATAAGGTAAAGCAGCTAAGAACTTTTTGCTGAAACTTCAGCGCTTGATACCGAATCTTCCGCTTCCCGCATAGCTTCTCCTTCCGGAGCGTTCTTGTTTCCCCCCGCTCCAAGTTTTTTTTGGGCTTGGTCGAACTTTTTTTTAGCACTTTCCAATTTTTCTCGGGATGCCGCAACTTCTTTAACCAATTCCTCACGCCTTTTTTTATCTTTTTCATCAAGATCTTTATTTGAATTCTTAGCGGCTTCTTCACGCAGCTTAGAGACCTTCAACACTATTTCTGCTCTTCTGGCAGCGTCGGCCGCTTTGGCTGCATCAGCTGCCGCTTGCTGGGCTTTCATTTCGTTTTCTCTTCTCTCAGCTTCTTGTTTTTCTTCGTCAGATTGTTCATAACTTTCCGGCACATTACTCCCAACCTGAAAATATTGATCATAATAGTATCCACTTTCAGACGCACCTTCGATTCTATTCGCGACCCCCCAACCACCCCAGCTCGGAGTTAGTTCACTCGTCATACGAGTAAGCCCGGTATGCACTATGGTCATATCTTCAACAAGGAGTCCCCCGCTTTGAGCATCAAGTCCGTTCATACGCCACTCTGTAACTCCGAGTGAAAAAAAACTCAGAGTAACAACATCCTGAGTGAAGGTACGATCAAAAGCCTGAATAAACCCAATAGCTGGTCCCATTTGCAACGAGACACCCGCATCGAGCGAGGAAATTCCAAGCATTGCGGCCTTTCTCGCAGCTCCACCTGGAATCCAACTTGAAAGCGCCACGGAAAGTGCTTTTGCGGCTGCAGAAATTTCGCTATTAGAATTTTTTATCAAAATTCCCCGTTTAAGAGTCATGGTAGAGAGTTCTTCGTTATGGTATTTGTGTACAAGCAAACCATGAGTGTTTCCGCCTTCGGCTATCACATCGTAAGGAGCCCCGATAGAAAGATCGTTTATTTCTTGAAAACCATAGGTAAAAGCATTAAGCATTAGTATAAAATTGAAACTGTAATGAACATCCACAAGGGTTCCATTTTTGATGCACGAAACATCTATGTCATACGGCGGTCTTCCCAATGTATTCACCTCTTAAAAATATCATGCAGAGAGACTCGGAGTATAATCTGAGAATCTTTTTAAAATTTTTATTTTTTCGCTTTGCTTTTGAAGTTTTCCTTCGCTTACTTCCAGATTATATATATTTTTTAACAACCGAGATGCAAGCGCCTTTTTGTCACTGTCTTCATCATTTAAATAACAAATTTTTTTAAAGTAAAAGTTAAAAATTTTGTCAAAATTAAAATCATCCATCTCTCTACGGTTTAGACTCTTTATCTTTTCACAAACCCAACATATTTCTTTAACTTGTTCTTTTGCTTTTGTAACTTTATTCATTGAAGTGTTTGCCGAACCACGTCTGTGCTGCCTATAAAAATACAAATCTTGCGGCAAAGTTACGAATCGTTTCGAACCCGATGATACAACCTCGTGCCAAGCAGCATCTTCACCATATTTAATTTTTTCAGGGAAAGTAATAAGATTTCCACTTCCATCATGCAGAAGAGAAAGCTTGTAAAGCTTATGATGAACAAAAATCGAGTTAATTCTTTCATCTTTTAAAAACGACGTAGGTGAATCGTAGATTCTTTCTTTAGCAAAATTAGTTTTCTTACCTATGGAACGACAAACCACTACCTCGGAATTGTGTTTAACAGAAGCACTTACCATTTTTTTAATATAATCTTTATTAACCCAATCGTCGGAATCTACAAAGCTAACAAAATTAGCATGCAATCTAAAAGCTTCTCTAAGTCCATTATTTCTCGCAGCTGAAACGCCCATATTTTTTTGCTCTAGTAAATGGAAGTTTTCATACGATTCCGAATAGCCTCGAGCGATTTTGCCACTTTTATCTGTCGAGCCATCGTTAATTAAAATAACTTCCAAGTCTTCATATGTTTGATTTTTAAGGCTTTGCAAGCACTCTTCCAAAAAGGGATCCGTGTTATAAATAGGAACTATTACTGCAACTTTACCTGAAGACAACCCATTTCTCTGAAGGTTCAATGCCGCCGCACTAAATTTAAAACCAAACGCTTGATTAAAAAATACCCACGACAATAACAACATAAAAAAGCTAATAGAAAACTTTCTGGCCAAATCAACTCACCGTCCTCTGTAGTGGAAAAGAATCTATTCAAATCGCTTGCAACTTCCTTAAAGAAATTTAATATCAAGCCTTTGCTAAAATTACCTTGTGTTCAAAAGACGTCAAACATATTCTTTTTGTTTTCTTCTCCGTTTACTTTCTTGTTTATTTTGGAAACCTCGCTGCAGTAACGGATTCTTTCAGCGTGATTTAAATTCATGAGCTCCGTATAAGACCAATGCAAATAGTACGCCAGAAAAGTTATTTCTTCACGTAAAATATCGGAAGGATAGCTTTTCAGGCTTCCCCGAAAAAAGGGACAGTCACCACGAAAGAATGTACGCATTTGGGACAACTAACTTCCATGCTGGGAGGTTCTATCGAATTGATTTTTTG
The DNA here is from genome assembly GCA_031275995.1 of Oscillospiraceae bacterium. Classification (GTDB taxonomy): domain Bacteria; phylum Bacillota; class Clostridia; order Oscillospirales; family Acutalibacteraceae; genus Improbicoccus. Next base: position 34,938 of record JAISNY010000042.1, read on the forward strand.
GTAAAGATCTTGAAGGTAAGCCATATCCGCAGTGAAAAGGCTTTCTATCACCCGCGTATCTATTTTCGGAAGAGTACCAAGCTCTGTAATAACTCTTTCAAGCAACAGAATGCTCAAGTAACCGGGATTCATCTTAACGCGCGGGTCGTTCAACGGAACGATCTCGTCGGCAGCACTTGCAAGCCTCATAACTCCTTTTTTATGAATTTTTCCATTCTCATCAACAAAACCTCTGGGTAACTCAAAATTAAAATTTATTTCAAAATCTGACATTAAAATCCTCCAAATTCGATATTGACTTTTTAAAAAACTTAAGCTTGCGGTACAAGATCACGATAGACCCCTTCGTTTGTCAGGACCAAAGTTTCGATTAACACTTCCGAACTGTTCGAATCAAGACCGCTGGATTCATAGCTTTGCGGCCAAGCATGCATAACTCGCCAGCTAGCGGTTACTACTCCTGCGTTATCAAACGCTCTTATGACGGCATTAACCGGTGCAAGCGTAGTCCCCTCTAAGAAGTTACTGAAAAAGGTATAAAGTTCAGTATTGCTATAAACGCCTTTGGTAAGCGTTATATCATTGAACGTGACCATTCCTGGTAGCTTCCTTACCGTAAGACGCCCAAAAGCTCCTTCTCGATATTCCGAGGTCTGGACTTCGATTCTGCACCCACCTTCTACGGATTTAAACGAAGCAGTCCCCAAGGTATCAAATGTAGCGGTAAATCTGAATCCACGTATCGGGGCGCCCAAAGCGTTGGGAATAGCTTGAGTAGAAAGTACGCCTCCTGTTGATAGATCTTGTCTTTCTTCCGCCATAATCTCTTCCCCCTTTTGATTATTTCCTTAATTTTTCAATTAAATTCAATTAAGAGCACTCCGGCGACAAATTCGAAAAACTTTACGTAACGCGCTACCTCCAAAAATTTTTTGAACAAACACCTCAATGTCATATTCGATTAACCGCCTTGACCTCACATTTTTCCCATTTACTCACCTGTCTTTTGTGTAAGTCTGAAGATTACAAACTCAGCAGGCTTAACTGGTGCGACGCCAATTAAACAAATAAGCCGACCATTGTCAATATCGTCTTTTGTCATGGTGTTAGGCCCTATATCGACAAAAAACGCTTCCTCTGGAGTTCCGCCAACAAGGGCACCACTGGACCAAACACCACCAAGAAATATTTCAATCGTACGTCTTACTCGTGACCAAAGTGAAGCATCGTTTGGTTCGAAAACAACCCAATTCGTATTTGCTTTTATGGATTCCTCTAAAAAAATAAATAATCTGCGTACGTTAACATAACGCCATAAAAGCTTAGACGAAGCAGTTCTTGCACCCCAAACTCGGATTCCGGCACCAGGAAACTTCCTTATAGCGTTAACCCCCTTCGGATTAAGAAAATCCTGTTCAGCGCTATTGTAATTCACTGAAAGATCACTGCAATTTGCTACAACTTCGTTCGCGGGAGCCTTATGCACACCCCTTGAATTGTCGCTCCGAGCGTAAATTCCCATAACAGAACCGGAAGGCGGAATATATATATCCTTTTTATCAAGCGGATCGAACACTCTTAGCCAAGGGTGATACATGGCACAATAATCGCTGTCCACAATTTCACGATGTTTAAGGACGTCGCTGGTAGTTTTAGCTTCAAAGGGCATATCGAGAACGGCGAAACGGCTCGCTAGCTTTTCGCAGTGCGAAACTAATGAAAGCTGAACGTTTGCGCTCACAACCCCGGGAACCGCTAAAATATTCACGCTCGTGTTATCTAAAAAAGCCTGAATACCAGTCCGGGCACCAGGGCCTTCGTCTTTTCCAATGAAATCTCCATCGGTCAAGGATGAAGAACTCCCGTTGGAACCTCCTGCGAGCATAACCTTAACTTCGCCCTCTTCACCAGAAAAAATACTCTTAACGAATTCAAAAGGCACCGTAGGCTTTTCGGGTACTTTTGAGTGAATCTCAATTACCTCAGATTTAGAAAGCTTCTTTTCTATAAAAGAAGGCGAAGAGACATTTAAGGAAACATTTTCGTATTTTTCCTGCGTTCCTTCGCATTCGACAGAAATATCAATCTCGCAGGTCTTGATAGTTACCTTAGGCAACAAACCCTCGTCGACAACCTTGCCAGTAAAAGGTTTGGCTACGGTAATAACACTCTGCGAAACGTTGGTTATAATGTTTACCTGAGATTCCTTCCCAGCATCGTCAATAACAATTATATCGCCTAAATCGAAACCTACGGAATTCTTAAGTCTGTACTTGCCATCGCCGAGATCTTTCGTGATTTGAGTTTTACTCTCATGGGCAGGGGTAAAAGAAACAGAAACCGAATTGCCCCAAGCCCCCGGATTTCGTGCTTGAATAGTGATAGCATCACCCTTTTGCGGCGTTTTTTTCGCGACGGTGGCGTCCGATGGCACCACTCGAACTATGAAGGCCTTTCCACCTCCGTTAATAAAGAAATGGTTAACGGCATGGGCTAAAAATCTATAAGACCCGAATTCGTTAGTTTGAAGATATCCTCCAAATCTACGCGTGAATTCAGCAACGCTTGTGATCAAAACCGGAACCCCTTTTACGGGCCCCTTTTCAGCCACGCCAATGAACCCAGCAACACTGGTCCCCACACCGGCCATAGGAACCGGGCCACTGTCGAATTCTTCAACATAAACTCCGGGAGATAAATATTCCGCCATAGCATAGGTTCAAAACGAACCATATCAACTCCTTAGTTTTAGAACTGAACTGCCCCGCGAAGATTATTAAGATTTCTGCATATTCTTCGCTATCTTAAACAAGATTATTTCTTTGCAGTTCCCGGAACTGATTGTAAAAAATATATATAAAAAGTCAACCAGCGTTGAAAAAATAGTATACTTTATAGTGTTTAATTATTTTCGACCAAGCTGGACAAAATTTTAAAAACACACGCAATATAAAAAATTAAATTTTATATTGCGCATTTAAAATTTTTAAATTTACTAAAACATTTGGCATTGCTAAAACGATACAAATGGTAAAATGATTTCATGAATAACAAGATAAAATGTCCCCAATGCGGGAAAATTGAAAAAGTAAAATATGGTTTTATAAGAAGCAAACAAAAATATTTGTGCAAAAATTGCAGCAGATATGTAAAGAGCAAAAAATTCTATCCAGAATCCGTTAAAATAATGAGGCTCTAAAGTGTGTCATAATGAAGGAATTGGTTTCACTAAGAATCGAGAAATTGCTCGGGATGAGTCATGTTTGAGTGATTAACCCAGTCAAACAAGCGGCTAAAAACTAAAAAAAGTTTCACTATTTTGATGTTTTGGAAAAAGATGAATTATTTATTAATTTTTAAAAAATCCGGCTTTGGATTGCGGTAGAGCGTAAAATACAAAAAAATTAACATCTTTAAATATAAAAAATAAATTCTTAAAACTTTAAATTTCTTGATTCTTTTAGTGTTCGTTGAATATCACGCTGAGATTCCCTCTGAGCGATTTGAGCACGTTTATCGTAATTTTTCTTTCCCTTGCATAATCCGATTTTGATCTTAATGTAACTTCGTTTGAAATAAACAGAAAGCGGGATTATGGAAATTCCTGATTTTTTAACTTGACCCATAAGTCTTGACGTTTCTTTTTTGTGTGCCAAAAGCCTTCTCATTCTGATCGGGTCCTGGTTGAATATATTCCCATGGCTATAGGGACTAATGTGGACTCCATTCATAAAAAGTTCGCCTTTAGAAATCGAACACCAGGCATCTCGCAGATTGAGCCTCCCTGCACGTACTGATTTAACTTCGGTCCCTTTCAGTTCGACTCCGACCTCTAAAGTTTCAAGCACAAAATAGTCGTGCAAGGCCTTTCTGTTTTGTGCGACAATTCTAACTCCGGACATTTTTCAGCACCTTCCCGAGAGCATTACAATGTCTGATTCTATTATATTTTTTTAAATTTTACAATTTTCACGATGGCGATCTTTTAATTTATGCTACAATGTTTGTGGTTGGTATGATATTCGGAAAAGAATCGAAACTATAGCAGCTATGTTGTGTTTAAGTTGGTTATTGGTTTAGTTTTTAAATAAGTCTTTATTCTGTCGCTAAACTTATAATGGAATCATCCGAGAAGGGATGTTAGAACCATAATAAAAGTAACTTCTTCATAAAGGAGGCTCCAGGTTGCACAATTTAATAGTAGAACTAAAAGATGTAACTGTGGTACTCGGTAAAGAAAAAATCTTGAGCGAAATGAACCTCGAGTGCCCACGTGGCCAGTTCATTACTCTTTTAGGGCCATCCGGATGTGGAAAAACAACAATTTTAAGACTAATAGGAGGCTTTTTGCTCCCTAATAGTGGCGAGATTTTCTTCGAAGGAAAAAAAATAAACAATCTACCGTCACATGAAAGAGAAGTTAATACTGTGTTCCAAAAATATTCACTCTTTTCCCACCTTAATGTATACGAAAATGTTGCATTTGGATTAAGAATTAAGAAAAAAAGTGAATCTGAGATTAAAAAAATAGTCGCAGAAATGTTGGAGTTAGTGAATCTTAAAAATTTTGCACACCGAGGAGTAGACTCTCTTTCAGGAGGTCAACAGCAACGAGTTGCAGTCGCACGCGCGCTGGCAAACCACCCGAAAGTGTTGCTCTTAGACGAACCCCTTGCTGCGCTCGACTTGAAACTACGAAAAGATATGCAGAACGAACTAAAAAAGATACAGGTTCAAACCGGAATAACGTTTATATTTGTTACACATGACCAGGAAGAAGCACTTTCAATGTCCGACACTATCGTTGTTATGAACAAAGGTAAAGTTCAGCAAATAGATACTCCGACTAATATATATAACGAGCCTCAAAACGCTTTTGTAGCTGATTTTATTGGTGAAAGCAATGTCCTTGACGGCATAATGCTGGAAGATTTTTTAGTCAGGTTCGCCGGGAAAAATTTCAGATGTTTAGATTCAGGGTTTGAGCCCAATGAATTGATCGATGTAGTAATAAGACCAGAAGACATAAAAATTGTAGAACCAAATGAAGGCGATATCTCGGGAATCGTTGTATCTTCAACGTTTAAAGGAGTACATAACGAAATAATAACCAACATCTCGAACTTTATCTGGATGATTCAAACGACAGAATGCCACCACCCTGGCGAAGAAATTGGACTAAAACTTTTTCCAGACGACATCCACATAATGAGAAAAAGCGAATACTCAGATGAAGTGGGAGATTATAGCGCCTTTAGTGACGAATTTTACGAAGAAAAAATTAAATAATATCACCTGCACGAACTTAAACTTACAAAACAAACAAAAGCTTAAGTCAAACTAATAAGCCACCTTTAAAAATTATCAATTAAACCCTTATCTATAACATCAGAATTTACCGTAAAAATTTTTTGTTAGTCTAAAACCATGAGATTTTAGCAATGTCCTTGATTAAACAAAAGAATGTCATGGTGGGGCTTACGTTTTTCTTCAGGCGGTAAAATCATGTAATCTCCAAACGCAATACTTAAATATTCATGATAACCGCAAGGCAAGGGAACTTCATAACCTTCAAAATATTTAACCTCTTCTAATTCAAACACATACTTGGGATATTTTTTCATCATATATTTCGGACCAGCGCAAAGTTCCGTTATAAAGGAGCAGTCGCTTATTTTATGTTTGGACATATTTGATTCACAAAAATTCAATATATTATTTTTAATATTTTTGGGAACTAATTTTAAGAGAATCCACCCTGCAACCTTGGCAAGCTTACCGTGATTTTCAGGAATTTTTTTAGAAGAAAAAAACGAAAAAACAAGAGCATTAAAAACTTGCATGACTCTCTTAAATTTTGAATCCGGAAAACCATCAAGAGGAAAAACATCAATTGCGACACCTCTAGGACGATCGCTGAATAAATCTTCTTTACGCACAAATTGAGTATATTTATCAATAACCTTAATAAACTGTTCCCTTGCAAGACAAAATCTTTCATTGTCTTTCCAAATTCTATAAAAATTTTCATAATCTTTACGCGGCATGAAAACATCAATGTCGTCGTCCCAAGGGATGAACCTAGCATTACGAACAGCTCCGATGCAGCATCCTCCACAAAGGAAAAATTTAAGATTATTCGCTTTGCAGAATTTCTTGAAGTAAAGAAGTATCTCCAAACTCATCAATTGCAAAGAACGAATTTGCACAGAGGTAAGCTTTAAAGTTTTAATTTTAGATTCCTTTATCTTGAAAATTCCTAACAAAAAACCTGCACCATATGAAACATGCATAATAACATGCACGATTAAAAGCAAAAATTTATTCAACCCCCCTTTAAGGCATTTATTTGTTAAACAAAAATAAATACTCAGTATTAAATAAATTGCAATTGGAATTATAAACACTGGTAAAAACTTTTTTGAGCACAAGCATAATATTGTAGATAAAATTAAAAAAAATACAAAAGCGCCCGGAATAAGATGCCTTATATTCGCGGGCCTTCCGTGCTTTTTTATTACTGAAACCTTCCAAAAACCATAGCCAAAATATTGTTTTGCAAGCGATAGAAACGAGGATCTTGGATAATAAACATATTTAATTTTCGGAGAAACATAAACCTTTCCACCAGTTTCATTAATTCTAAAATTCAAATCGTCGTCTTCATTAAGAGGCAACGTTTCATCATACATGCCTATACTTTTTATATAAACAGCATCAAAAGTTCCATAGTTAACAGTTTCGGTGAAACCCTCAAAATTCACATCGTGATGTGCGCCGCCGCCAAGCGCAAAAGGGCTATGATAACATGCCGCGATAACATCTTGAATCAAAGACTTGCCCTTCGCAACCATAGGACCTCCAACATTTTGAGCGCCCGTAAGCCTAAGAATCTCAACACTATTTTTGACGTAATCTTTTGCATAGCAAGCATGTGAATCCATCCGTACAATAAATCGGCCCCGCGCGGCATTAATACCAATGTTGAGCGCAAATTGAACAGTTTTCCTAGGGTTATCAAACACTTTCACCAGAGGTGATTTTTCACAAATTTCCTCAAGAATTTTTCTAGTCCCGTCAGTTGAACGACCATCGACAAAAATTATTTCCGTGTTAGATTCGCCTTCGCTACTTATTTTTATAAAATCTTGTTCTAAAATAGAGTAAACACATTCTGAAATATATTTTTCTTCGTTAAAAACCGGAACAATTACAGAAACTTCAACCTTACTCTTGGAATTCACAATTACACCACACATTCTGAACATCGTCATCATCTTCAAGCACTTCTATAAGTTTTTCTATTTGCTTTTTCAAATTTTCTTCCTCAATGGTCAAATAGTTTGTAGGTACCATAGAAATTTCAGACGAATAAAATTTATAACCTTTAAATTCCAAGCTTTTTCGAGCCGATTCATATTCACTTTTTTCCGTAATCACTATAAAGTTGTCGTCCTCGGTTTGAAAATCAACAGCACCAGATTCCACGGCATCTTCCATAATAGAACCTTCATCCAGCGCTTCTTTTTCAATCACTATAACTCCCTTCGCTTCAAATAAAAACGAAACGCATCCCGGAGCGCCTAAATTACCTCCATTGTGCTCAAAACATCTTCTCAAATTAGAGGCGGTCCTATTGCGATTATCAGTTAACGCCTCCACAATGAAAGCAGTCCCGCCAGGTCCGTATCCTTCATAAGAAACGCTTTCATAATTTTCATCTAGATTACCTCCGGCAGCCTTTTTTATTATCCGTTCTATATTATCGTGAGGAACGTTCAAGGCTTTAGCTTTAATCATGCATTCGCGCAAACGAGAATTAATGCTAAGGTCTCTCCCACCGCCTTCCCTTACTGCAACGGCCAGCTCGCGTCCTATTTTGGTAAAGATTTTTCCTTTTTTTGCATCGCTCTTTTCTTTTTGACGCTTAATATTATTCCAACGCGAATGTCCGGACATTTTAACACCTCGCATAAGTTATTAGATTAAGTTTAGGGTCTTAAATCGAAGTACGCAAGATAGTGCTTTCTTTAAATTTCACCTCCGAATAAAAATTTTTCCAATTTTTAGCAATACCAGAATTTAAAATACTGAAAGTAAGTTATTATTAAATTATATAACGTTTGTTTTTTAAAGGACAAGATTTTTTCAGAAGTTATAAAAAAATTAAGATTAAACAAATTCAATCTTTCTTTTCATTTTTTCTAAAATTTCATCCTTTGTCATTTCTCTAACGGTTGAAAGCTTGATTTTTTCACTGGCGCACACTGCGCCGAATTTACACCATTCACAGCTTTTATGGCTCTTAGTGATAGTAGGAGATGCATATATTTCACCATTTTTTATATTTTCAGCCATTGTTTTTATTAAATATTCTGAGTAATCTAGCATGATTTTAAGTTCTTTGCTGTCCATCAAATTTGTTTTATCTCTGGAATTACAAATTTCTTCACAAGACATAGATTGAATTTTTTCGTGCTGTAAAGCAACTCCATTCATCCTAAGCTCTCTAACAATTTTAATAAAGTTTGCTTCTGCTCCCGTTTTGGTTTTTGAATTTATAACCGGCTTTATAGCTGGAAAATAGAAAACTCCAGCAGGAACTGCACCCTTCAGCCATTCAGGGCCTTTGGAAGCCGCCTTCGAAATTGCATTTGCATAAATGAACATCTGAGCGCTAAGACCATAAAAATATTCTAAGAGACTAAATTTTTTTGAACCAGTTTTGTAATCCACTATTCTAAAAAATTTTTCTGTGCCGCAATCCACAATATCTATACGATCAACTTTACCCTCAACGCACGTAAAACTTCCATCCTGGAGTTTTATCTCAATCGGAGAAATATCTCCTCGCTCTGAAATGTTAAGTTCATGTTTCACCGGTAAAAACTTGCTTGAATTCATAAAAAATTTCATGCTTTGAACTATAATTTTAATGGGAATGATTTGCTTAAATAGCATATGCTTAAATCTTTTACTTTTTCCAAACCAACCTCCAAACCGCAGCTTGACGAACTCATTAATTATTTTTTCAGTTTCTTTGACTAAAAATTTTTCAGTAATATTTTCAAGCCTACTTGCGTATCTTGAAAGAATTTTTTCAAGCAAAAAATGCATCATTAATCCATGCTCAAGGGAATCAAACTTATTTTTTTTACGCTGCTTAATACACAAACCGTAAGTACAAAAATAATCGAAGCTGCATGAATAAAATTTTTCAATTTGGGAAGCTGAAAGTGATGGAGTCGCTCCGAAAAGCAGCCGAGCATTCAGAGGATTTTTAAATTTAAAATCTCGATTTTCACAAGCTCTGTTTGCGGCATCCAAAATAATTTTATATTGCGCATTATTTTCAAAATATTTACTTAAATTTTCCAAATTTTCTTTTTCTCCCGCGAATTTTTTTATCAAAAATTCAAGGGTAGGCTTTTCAGACCATAACATATCTTCTTCGTAAAAATCACAGCGTCTATATAAACGAACCTGGGGAAAAATTTTTCTAATCTCACCAACGATTTCGCTTGGATATTTTGTGATTTCATCTGAGCTTGACCAGGAAATAAATAACTTTTCAGAAGCACTCGTTAGAGCGTTGTACACATAAAAAAGTTCCTTTGCCCAAAGTTCTTCAGAATTTTCTGATATTTCAACTCCGGCTTTAATAAGGCTCTGCTTTTCAAAGTTTGTAAAAATACCGGTCGAATCTAAATTTTTTGGGAACTCATCTTCAGCGGCTCCAACAACAAAAGCAGCGCGAAAAGTCCCAAGACGCATTCTTTGAACTGAAGCTACCACAATCTCGTCGGCACATTGCGGAATAAAAGAAATATCAGCGCTTTTAACAGCAATTCTTAGCAACTCTGAAAAACTACGTAGCGTAATTTTTTGGTCACCTAATGAGTAGCTGAACTCATCAAGAACATCAATAAAAATGTCCCATAAACGAGCCTGCTCTTCTGCTGCCCGATTTTGATCGCGACACAGGAATTTACCGCAAAAATTTCTGATGTTTTCTGGAACATTAAAATCTAAAAGGAATTTATAAAGCGATGTAGGAAGATGATTATCTGAATAAATTCTTTTTCTAAATCTTACAAACGGATCTATGATTTTATTGCGAATTTCATTGATTTCTTCCAATTTTTTTAATGACTCTTTTCCAGATTTGAAACCAAAACCCTCCGGAGAGTTAATGAATTCTACAAACCAAGCATCGCCGGTTATATCCCACATGAAACAATAATTTTCTATTATTGAAATTTCTTCAAAATTCACGTTTGACAAACCAGATTTGAGAAATTTAAATACATGCTCAGAATCAAAATTTGAAATCATGCAATCCAAAGCAGAAAAAATAAAAACAAAAAGATTTTTATGTAAAAGCAACTCAGGAAAATCTAGAAAATATGGGATGTCGTATTTTTTAAATGTATTTCTTAGAATTCTTTCATAATTTTCAACATTTCGAGTTATAACAACGATTTCGCCATAACGGTAATTTTTTTCAACTACAAGTTTGCGAATATTACATGCTACAAAATCGAGTTCATCATAAGTGTTTTGGGCACTATAAATTAAAATATTTTCTCCGATTTTAAAATTTTTATTAATATTTTCAAAAATATTTTGTTCTAAAATTTCAATTTCCGGAGCCTTAAATAACTTGACATTTTCCAACTTGATAATATTAATCTCTGATAAATTTAAACTTTTAGCCAAATTATAAAGTGACATCGCCGTTTTTTTCACACAATATTGCCAACTGTTTAAATTATTAACTTCGAATTCACTTTCACATTTAAACGTAATAGATACGTCAGATTGGGTCATAATCAGTTTCAAAATTTTAATCTGGCTAGACGAAAAACTATAAAATTCATCTATAAGTACATTGAAATTTTTAAAAAATGAAGTATCAACAAGATTTTTATATAAAATCTCAAGTTCATCCAGAGGGTCAATGAATCTGTTTTTTATAATTTTTGCATATTCATCCAGCACGATACTGCTGTCGTGGATCTTATTTTTAAGCGTACTATTATTAAAATTTTTTGAAATTTCATGCAGTTTATCAGCATCGATTCCAAAATTTTTAAATTCCTTAAATGTTTCCGAAAACATATTCACAGTTTCGATAGAACTTGGATTTTTAGTAAAAAACTTAAGCTTCTTTTCGCATTTTTTTATAGCCATTTTCATAAAAATACTTTTTGCGCCTTCAAAAAGTTTTTCAGCATTAAACCTGCCGATACGTTCTGCAACAAAATCGGGAAGACGTTCGAAGGTAAGAACGTTTACAAATTTAAAATTCTTTTCGCCAAGAAAATTTAAAACTTGAAATTCAATTCTAAACGAAGCTTGCTCCGGAACCAGAACTATAACATGTTTTCCGTTATTGACTGAATTTTTTGCTAACTCACAAATTTTTTCAGTTCTAGCGCTGCCTGCACGCCCAAATATAAGATTAAAAATCCATTTCAGCTTCCTTTAAATCCTCTTCAGAATCATAATAGAAATTATACTCTTCAGATTCATGAATAGGAGTATATTCTAAATTTTTAAAAAATGCATCCAAATTTTTACGAATTTTTTCCGCTTTATCTAAAATTTTTCTAATTTCCACCCTGAAATTTTGTAAGAACTCAATCGATTTAAATTCTATTTTATATTTTGAACCATTACCAACAATTTCGCACTCAGTTTCATCTAACGCGAGAGGAAGCACGTCCAATTCTGATTGCGCCGCCGGAAGGCACATCGGTGGGAATATCACACACCAAAAATTTTTACCTTTTCCTGAACCAATTGTAACTTTAACGGTTTCATAATTACCAGCGGGCATAACTACACCATTATATATGCGCGTTCCAAAAGAAGATTTTGTAATCTGAGCATCAACATGATAATCCAACCCGTGTAAATTTATTTCATCTCTCGATTCATTGATTATCGAAGTGAGATCTCCTTCTAAAAATTGTTTTGTATCTTTTAAATTTTTAAATTCATAACCTGTATTTTGTAAATGCCTTATAATTCTATTCCGGACTTGTTCTTTTAAAAGTTGGTCAGATTCAGAATTTGAATTAGCCAACACATGTAAGCGTAAAACTTTTTCGCTTATTCTTTCACATCTTGCCACAAAATTGGTAAAAGAAACAAGAATCGTAAAAATAAAACCAAAGATTATGGATTTTTCAACAACATTCAACCTAAACACACCGAAAACCACCTTCATAAAAAAATTACTTAGAATGATTTTCGGCACAAGATTATTTTTTTATTCAAATGGAATGCATAACAATACATCAAAACTGCACTAAAAAACTTTAGAAAGAATAAAAAACAAGTGAATTCACTAAACTTAAACTTTAACCCTTTCGATGATCCCGTTATCGTTAAAGACCGCAAATTGTGGATCTCGAACGGCCAACATTGAACAGACCATAGATACTTTGTCTACATCAAAATTTTTGTGATTATGGCCAATAAAAACACGGACAAATCTTTCTCCAAGCCGTTCCCGTACTTGACTATCGTTCAGACCATCAATATATTCATCCTGCGGGCAACAATCGGGGGCAACACCCCAAAAACCCGGTGAATAATCACGGCCACCTGTGTGACGGTCCCATACAATACATTGTAAAGGGGCGTGTAAAAATTCTTCCAAAGTTTCCGGTGAATGGTGCCTGAATCTTTCTGATAGCAATACTTCTGCCCCTCCGGCTTCCAATTTTGGTGGTGCACCATGAACAAACAATACGAGGCCTCCGTCGGATTGTCGTGTTATTGCGGCCATTGGCAATTTTTTCACGCATTTTACAATAGAAATGTCCTGTATAGTCATATCATTTTCATCTGAAATATCTTTTCCCAACACTGAAAATGGCGACACACCCCCTAACATTTCATGATTTCCCCTTAAACAAATCACCTTATTCGGGTACTCCATCGCCAATCCCAAAAACAAAACAACCAAGACGGGGCCATCGTTGGTACTGTCGCGCCTGTTTTTCGTATCAAGAAGATCTCCCAACACAACTACAGAGCCACCTTCTTGCAAAGTTTTTCTTGCTTCAGAATACCAGCGTGCTGCCGCCAACTTGCTGGAGTGAAAGTCTGAAGCGACCATCACTTTATTTCCCATCTCAAACTGCACTACGGGTGGGCAGTGATCAACAAAATAATTCATATCATCGATTAGGACTCCTATCTGGGACTCTGTAATACCGGTATCTTCACCTTTTGCAAGTTTACCTGCCAAACTACCTAGATCAATCGAGCATTTCTTAGGCTCTGGCATTTCTGTAGGGAAAAACTTTCCGTCATGAGACCCTTCAGAAGTTTTCCCGACAGTTTTAATATCGTCTATCGCCTTTTGCCTACTCGGGTCTGCAATCTCCTGTCCTTTTTCCCTTGGCTCTCCTCCGGCCAAAGAAAAAAGACATAAACCGGTAAGTGCCACGGCAGATGCATTCACAGCATATTTAGCAACACGAAAGCCTTTGAAAGTTGAACGATTTTCATTCAATTGCGTACTTTCGCGAGCCTGTACTAAAGGCATGACTTGCGTAAGTGCTAGACATCCTAACGCCAATATGGCGTTTAATTTTTTGCTCATGAATAACCTCCTGTCACTCTATCAATATCAATAAAATTGTTTGTTACGTGAAATAGTGCCGCTTTCTTCTAAAATAACAATAATTAATATTCTAATGCATATTTAAAGTTTGGTCAAATTAAACTTAAAAAATTAATCCCCAGAAAAGAGCTAATCGTTAATGCAATTCTTTCTTTCAAAAAAATTTCATTTTTAAACTCATTTTTATAGATTAATTTATATTATTATATTAAGAATAATTCCCTGAGAGTTGGCAAAACTACAAGAAGTAAATCTTAGGGAGATGTTTATTATGAGAGGATATTCTAACGTTCTTTTAGACCCTTCTGAAGTTGCATTGTGTATGATAGATCACGAACCTCAGATGTTTTTTGGTGTAGAAGGTAAGTGTAGAGCTGGTTTGATCAATTCTGTAGTAGGGCTTACAAAAGTGGCTAAAGTTTTTGATATTCCGATTATATTAAGCACTGTAGAGGCAAATACATTTTCAGGACCTTTGATAAAAAAGGTTCAGGATATTTTCCCAGAAAACAAACCGATTGATCGAACAACACTCAACGCATGGGAAGATGAGAATTTCAAATCGGCGGTTAAAAAAACTGGGAAGAAGAAACTTCTGATAGCAGGTCTATGGACCGAGGTATGTGTAGCGATGCCGGCTCTTTCGGCAATTGAAGACGGATATAAAGTGTACGTTGTAGCCGACGCATGCGCGGGTGCAACAAAAGCCGCTCACAAGTCAGCAATTATGAGGATGGTCAGTTCAGGAGCTAAGATAGTAACATGGCAAGCAGTACTCTTGGAGATGCAACGTGATTGGGCCAATAAAGAGACCTACGATTCTGTAATGCAGGTGGTGCAAGCAAACGGAGGAACCTATGGATTAGGTGTGGAGTATGCAAATGCAATGATTAATAAATTCTAACTTAAGTTAGTTTTTGTGAATTTCACATTTTTGTTTTCGTAACAAGGAAATTATGGAGTGTACCGACTAGCCGAGTTAACATTTTTTTCGAAGTTGAGAGTTTCAGGTTTCAAGATCTTTTGTTTGATCTCGATTACTGTTGATTTGTGCGTCCGGTTCCAGGCGAACGTTCCTCCGTGGGGGTTTCGTTGCGCTTGGTTTCTGGTTTTTTATTTTCATCGGTCTGGTTATTGTTCCCAGGAGCTGGAACATTTTTTTCCGGATCAGATCTGCTTCCGTTTTCGGTTGAGCTAACTTCAGACTCCGAATTCGATAAGTTTCCATTTTCTCTTGATACATCCGCTGATGTATTTATTTCTGTGTTTGTTCTGGTTTCCCTAGCTGTTACGTCGTTGCCTTCAGAATCAAAATTATAAAATTGAATTTCGATCTTCTTTTTTGGTGCATTTATTTGTTTTAAGTTTCCTTTATCGTCTGTCGTTACTTCAACTGTTCCAAGTTCTTCATCGTTTGCTTTAAATTTTGCCTCATTGCCTTCGTCGTCTTCACGTTTGAATTTTGAAAATTCTCGAGTAAAATCTAAAGCTTTTATGACCGAACAAAATAGAGAATTTTTTGGGAGGGGTTCTTTTCTAGATTTTTCCGTACCGTTTCCTATAGAAATTGTTTGTTCTCCCTTTTGTGAATTTATTTCAAAATTTTTTAAATTTTCTGGCTGTATTATTTTCATGGAGACAGAATCTGCATCCATAGAAAGTTCCAATTTGAATTTGCGTGAAGGGTTCGTAGCGGAATTTGTTACGATGCATTTCGTTGGATTTGCTAAATTAAAACTATTTATTTTATTTTTGTTTTTAGTTCCACAAGCACAGAAGACAAATGCCGAAAGTAAAATGGTCAGAAAACAAAATAGTTTTTTCATGAAGATTCTCCATTTTGATTTTTTAAATTCTATGCATGGAAAATCATGAAATAGACCAGTCGATTCTGCCGTATACTTCATTGCGCTGCGCAATAATTAATTAAGTTTGACGTTTATGTAATTTAAGCATAATATTATATGCACCGATAAAACTTCTATGTTGTTTATTAATTTGGAGTTTTGCGTTAAATTTAAAAAATTCAGCGAAGTGGTA
>JAISNY010000007.1 GCA_031275995.1 Oscillospiraceae bacterium
ACAAAAGATCAGAATGGACCGATACAACGACATTGCTTGCGCCAGAGATGAGGGCATCCAGTTGGGTGAAGCCGAAAGCAGAACGGCAAAGTAGATTATTACGATTTTCTTAAGAACGCCGTCATGATTTTTTTGACAAACACAAACAAACGTCAGGGAGTTTTAAGCATGATATTTAAATTTTCCTGTAGATAGCTTTTTAAGTTAGAAATATCTAATCTCTGCTGAAGCATAGTATCACGTTCTCTGACCGTTACTTTATTGTCAAATTCGCTTTCAAAATCGTATGTTATGCAGAAAGGGGTTCCAATTTCATCTTGTCTTCGATATCTTCTACCTATGGAACCTAAGTCATCATGGCTAACAGCGAAATTCTCAAGAAGAAAATCTCGTATTTTTAAAGAATTTTCAGAAAGTTTCTTTGAAAGTGGCATAACACACGCAACATAAGGAGCTAATGCAGGATGAAACTTTAAAACGGTGCGTGAATCCTTTTTCTCTAAATTCTCTACAGTGTAAGAATTACAAATCAATGCAAGAAATAACCTATCTAGTCCAACCGAAGGTTCAATTACATAAGGAATATATTTCTTTCCAGTTTTGTCATCAAAATATTCCATCGATTTGCCAGAAAAATGTTGATGCTGCGACAAATCAAAATCACTCCGGTTAGCAATACCCCAAAGCTCGCCCCAACCAAAAGGAAACAAAAACTCAATATCAGTAGTTCCTTTGGAATAGTGCGACAGTTCCGAAGACTCATGATCCCGCATCTGCAAATTTTTCTCGAAAAATCCAATAGAAATCAAAAAGTTGAAACAAAAACTTCTCCAATACCTAAACCAGTGATCATCAGTACCAGGTTCACAAAAAAACTCTAACTCCATCTGCTCAAATTCTCTAAGTCTAAAAACAAAATTACCCGGAGTGATCTCATTCCTGAAAGACTTTCCTATCTGCCCGATGCCAAACGGAATTCTTTTGCGAGTGGTACGGGAGACGTTTTGAAAATTGACAAACATACCTTGTGCAGTTTCTGGACGCAAAAAAATAGTATCTTTTTTTCCTTCGGTTACGCCTTGAAAAGTTTTAAACATCAAATCAAAATTTCTTATTTCGGTAAAATCACCGGCGCCACACTCCGGACACTTTATGTCATGTTGATTCATATATTCAAACATTTCATCGTTAGCCATCCCGGCAGCCATTTTTCCAGATTCTTCTATGAGTTTATCTGCACGAAACCTTCGCTTGCAAGCTTTACAATCTATGAGGGGATCCGAAAAGCCTCCTATGTGACCGGAAGCTTCCCAAACTTTGGGATTCATTAAGATTGCCGAATCAATAGCCGAGTTTAAAGGACATTCCTGTATAAACTTTTTCATCCAAGCATTTTTTATATTGTTTTTTAATGCGACACCAAGCGGACCATAATCCCACGAATTAGCAAGACCTCCGTAGATTTCAGATCCCTGGAAAACAAAGCCCCGACTCTTGCACAAATTAACGATAGATTCCATGTTGAAATCGTACATCTTCTGTCGCCTACTTAAAAAAACATTTATCAAAATATTTTAAAAATCAAATTTATCTTAATTTTACAAAGCTCTGTTTTAACGTGCACGTTCACAATCAGCCACAACAACCAGATTCAAAATTAGAGAACAAAAAGCACCTAAACTTAAATGTCAATCTCGGATGCTTCCGATTTTTTCTCATTTCTTCCTTTCTCTTCCATATGCATATCAATAAACATATAAACCCACATTGCCACACTTATAAGCACAACAAAAACCAAAACCGGCGTGTTATATTTTTCAACAAAATCAACACATCCCGAAAACCAATCAAGATCCGGCATACTATTGGCGAACTCCATAAAATCGACGGGTCCAACTGCAGGTAAAAAGCTCATTTAAGTTTCACTTTTCCTAAAAATATCTCTTAATAAAAAATCAAAACTTTAAACACAAGAACTTGAAAACCTTAACCAACAGATGCATTATATAATTTTACTAAAAAAATTCAATACGTAAAAATGTTTAACTTCAAAACTTCAGCTGATTTCCGACTATTTCTGGCCTTAAAATTTTTTTACCGGAGGAAGGTAAAATTTTTTCGAAGTATTTTTCATTCGTTCTGGAATCCGCACTTGTACAGAGCTTTACCTCCGTTACTTTGTGCCTATGCATTTGGCGCATTACCAAAACTCCCTGGGAATCTCTTTTGGATTTAGTAGAAAGCAGCGAGGTATTAAAAAACAAAGCCCTGCCGGAAGAAGAAAAAACAACAAAATTTTCATCCCGTCTTATGTAAAAACAAGCTTTCAGTTCCGATTCCTGATTGTATGCTCTTATTAATTTTTTACGGTTTGTTTTTGTTTGGTAAGCGCTCATCTGAACCTTTGCAACTTTACCGTTACTATAAAAGAAAGTCATGAATCCTGAATAATCCCTGGTTACCGCCATATATATAAATTTTTCGTCGTCGTTCCCTTCTAGCTTAGCATGTATGAATTCGCCCATCGAGCTTGCTTTAATACTAGGGAAAAGGCTTCCCTTAGCTTTATAGGCTTGTGATGAATTTGTAAAAAAAATTATTTCCGAGTTATTAGTACCTTCCGTAGCCTGAATTATTTCATCTCCGTTCTTAAGTTTTTGCTCAGAACTCATCCGTAAAGATTGAGGAGTTATTTTTTTAAAATAACCTTCGCTTGTAAAAAAATAAATTACAGGATAATCAGGAAAATTTTCTTCGCAAGGTTCAAAGTATGTTAAATCCCCTTTCTGGACAACAGAACAAACCCTGGGCTTTCCAAAACGCTTTGAAATAGACTCAAGTTCTTTTATTATGATTTTTCTAATACCTGAATTGCTCTCAAGAATTTTCTCAATTTTTTTTACGTCGTACTCAAGTTCTGAAATCTCTGCAGTTTTTTTAACGATATATTCTTTGTTAATATTTCTCAATTTAATTTCAGCAACAAATTCAGCCTGAAGAATGTCCAAGGAGAAAGCAACCATGAGGTTGGGCAAAACTAAAGATTCCTCTTCAGTATTACGTATTATCTCGATGGCACGGTCAATATCAAGAATTATTTTGCTAAGCCCCAGAAGCAGATGTAATTTGTCTTTCTTCTTACAAAGGTCAAAATCAAGGCGCCGCCTAACGGCTTTCGTCCTAAAGTCTATCCATTCGAGGATAATTCTCTTAACGCCCAGAACTACTGGAGATCCATTTATTAAAATATTAAAATTACAAGAAAAAGAATCTTCAAGCGGAGTTAACCTGAATAATTTGCTCATAAGTTTTTTATGATCGGTTCCGCGTTTCAAATCTATAGTAATCTTAAGACCTTCTAAGCCGGTTTCATCTCTTATATCGGAGATTTCGTTTATTTTATTTTGCTTTACTAGTAAAGCTAACTTTTCAATAATCGCTTCACTAGTGGTAGTTGGAGGTATATTTATTATGTCAATGCAATTTGAAGATTCATCATAAAAGTAGCGCGCTCGCACTCGAAAGGTTCCGCGGCCTGTGGAATATATACTTTCAAAGACAGATTTTTCGAAAATAATTTCTCCGCCGCCCACGAAATCCGGCGCAGCAATAATTTTAGAAATATCTGAATCAGGATATTCAATCAATTTTACAGTAGCTGAACAA
Source organism: Oscillospiraceae bacterium (assembly GCA_031275995.1). Lineage (GTDB taxonomy): Bacteria > Bacillota > Clostridia > Oscillospirales > Acutalibacteraceae > Improbicoccus. The sequence continues at coordinate 3,667 of JAISNY010000007.1, forward strand.
ACTTCTTTCAGGTTAAATGGACAGATGGAACTAGCCATACCTACGGCGATTCCGGAACTTATATTCACAAGGATTGAAGGGAAATTTACAGGAAGCAGGACTGGTTCTTTTAAAGTGTTATCATAGTTGGGGGCAAAATCAACTGTATTTTTTTCAATGTCTCCAAATATTTCTTCGCATATAGGTTCTAATTTTGCTTCCGTATATCGCGAGGCCGCGCAAGCCATATCTCGAGAATAAAACTTTCCAAAGTTTCCTTTCGAGTCTACAAAAGGATGCGAAAGCGCTTCAAAACCTCTGCTCATTCGTGCCATGGTCTCATAAATCGCGCTGTCTCCATGCGGATTGAGCTTCATAGTCTGGCCTACGATATTTGCAGATTTTGTTCTTGAATGATGAAGCAAACCCATCATATACATGGTATAGAGTAATTTGCGTTGAGAAGGTTTAAATCCGTCGATTTCAGGGATTGCACGTGACATTATAACGCTCATTGCGTAAGGCATATAATTTTTTTCAATTACTGAAACAATATTTTCATTAACCACAACTCCAGCATTTTTTATTGCCTTGGAGTTTGATGCGATGCGCTGTGGATCAGCTTTTTTATGATTTTTCATGTCAGAAATCTTATAAAAAACAAAAACAATACGCAATTGTTTTTATATTATATGGGTTGTAAGATTCTAAAAATTTAATATATAACTTAACTCGGGTGTTTTTATACCTAATGAATTGGTAATCAAAAATATCAAACACAGGGTAGAATTCTATGAATTGATTTTCTTTATTAAAGTATTTTAACATTGAAATATTCAATTTTTAATGTTTTCGTATGTTTGTCCTTCTGGATTAAATAGTCATAAACCCAATAAAACCATATCACACCCATCGCGGACTATTTTCTGTAATGCCTTGACTTATTATAATTAGCACTGAGGTTTTCTTTTGCAAAAAAAAATGTCGATTAAATTTAGAATTGCATCAATTCCTTATTTTGTCTGGTTAACTGTCTTTGCTTTTATCCCGATGATTACAACGGCATTTCTTGCTTTCACGAATAGCGAATCGGACTTTACCTTAGATAATATTTTTAATGTCGTGGATTATTCGTCGATTTTTTTACGTTCACTCGGTCTTGCTGCCGTTTCCACATTAATTTGCTTAATTTTCGGATTTCCGATGGCACTCATTATTTCAAAATTGGAATATAAGATTCAAAAGATAATGATTACTCTGGTAATCGTTCCTATGTGGTTTAGTTTCCTTCTTAAAACGTATTCATGGATGACTATTTTTGAAGATCATGGAATCCTTAATAATATTTTAAATAATTTCGGGATTCATACTCAAATCATTAATACACCAGGAGCAGTAATTTTTGGAATGGTTTATAATTTTTTCCCATATATGGTTTTGCCGATATATTCTTCACTTTCAAAAGCCGACCCGAACATATTTGAAGCTGCTAGAGATTTGGGCGCGAATAGATTTCAAATTCTTAAAAAAATCATTTTTCCATTAAGTTTCCCGGGGATAATTTCCGGTCTAACAATGGTTTTCGTACCTTCTGTGAGCACTTTTATAATTTCGAAAATGCTGGGAGGCGGAGCCCAGATTCTTGTTGGCGAATTAATAGAGATGAGGTTTTTGGGAGGTGCTTACAACCCTAACTCCGGCTCTGCTTTGGCTTTGGTTCTAATGATTTTTGTAGGCATATGCATCGGATTGATGAATAGTTTTGGCAATTAAAGATAAAAAAGAAATTAACTTGACTAAATTAGATTAAGACGCTAGAATCGGACTCGGAATGCGGTTGTTTTGACTTAATAGTAAATTGGGGAGTTTATATATTGAAAGATTCTAAGGTGATGGGTTTGGGGCGTGGATTAGATTCGCTTTTCAGGGACAACAATCGAGGGTCAGGTCCTGAGATAGTTGTTTTAAGAATTGAGAGGATTGAACCCAATCGGGACCAACCACGTAAGAGTTATGACAAAGAATTGTTGATTGAGTTGGCCTCCTCAATTTCCGAGCATGGAATTTTGCAGCCTTTAGTCGTTAGGCCTATGGGAAGTAAGTATCAAATTGTCGCTGGTGAACGGCGCTGGAGAGCTGCCAATATAGCCAGGATTGTCGAAGTGCCTGCGATAGTTATGGAACTTGATGACAAGAAGGCTGCCGAAATAAATCTTATAGAAAATCTTCAACGCGAGGATCTTTCCCCGGTTGAGGAAGCTAACGGGTATAAAGCTTTGATGACGACTTATAAAATGACTCAGGAAGAAGTGTCAGAGGCCGTAGGCAAGCCGCGTTCAACGATTGCAAATGTACTTAGAATTTTGAACCTTCCGTCTAAAGTTTTAGAAATGGTTTCTTCCAAGGCTTTGTCTTTTGGACATGCCCGCGCTTTGATGGCTCTTGATCATGAATCGGATATTGAAAAGTTTGCGTTCTATTCTATTAAGTATGATTATTCTGTTCGTCGTCTTGAGGCTTCTATTAGTGCGTATATCAAAAAAAATGAGCTTTCGGAACCTGAAGAAGACGAAAAGGAGAATTACAGTGAATTTTTCAAGAACGCAGAATTGGAGTTAAAAAAGAAATTACGCCGTAACGTAAAAATAACCAGTAACGGTGAAAAAGGTAAAATTCAGATCACTTTTTGTGGAACTAAAGATTTTGAAGATCTCATTACGTTTTTTAGTTCTCAAAGCTTCCTTCTGGAAGCTGCGCCAATTGAGAGCATGTCTAGCATGTGATATGAGTTGTTTTAACTGATGATGTTACGGTAACTACAAAAAACGTCCTGAGAATGGATGGCGCAACAAAAAGTAGGAGCGCATAAATTAAAAGATGATGGATTAAATTTGTTAGTATCTGTACTGTAGCTCTATCTCTTTAGTCTTGAATTCTGCGATGTATCTTGGGCTTTTATGATAAATTTCCTTTTGCATTCTTTATACTGATATTGTTGTTTTTTGTCTGTCTTTGTTCGTTGTCTCATATTATCTTTAATTTATCCACTTCCCAATCTCATATATTCATTTACATATTTTTCAAAATATTATAAAATCTCGAACGGTACCTTAAGGGTAGCTTTCTGATTGAAACGCAGGATGGACTGATTGTTTGGTTTTTTTGCTGTGATGGTAATTTCTTTAGTATAATTTGAATTTTTTTATGTATTATATTTGTTTGTTTTGCATAAAATGCATTATTGTCTTTATTTGGTGTCGAGTGTGGTGTTTAAAATGAACGATGAACCTGATGTAAGTTTGATAATTCCTGTTTATAATGTTGAAAAATACTTAAGGAAAGCTCTTGTTTCTGTTGAAAATCAGACATTTAAGGATTTTAAGGTCATTATAGTCAACGATGGTTCTACAGATGGAAGTTATGATATCATTGAGGAATTTACATCGCGGAACTCTAATTTTTTGGTTATAAATCAGCCCAACCGTGGTGTGGGAGCGGCGAGGAATGCTGGAATCAAGGCAAGCCGTTCGAAGTATATTTCTTTCATGGATAGCGATGATTTTCTAGAACCTGATTTTTTAAAAAAAATGTATGTGACGGCGCTTAAATACGATTCTGATATTGTGTGCTGTAATTTTAATTTTTATTATCCCAAGATTAATACAAAAGTTTGTTGGCCGTTTATGGCGGTGCCCGGAGTATATTCCAGTGATATTGCTCTTAAGAAGATAACTTCATGCATCAGTATGCTTTCGTTTGCCTGGAATAAGTTTTTTAAGCGTGAACTTTTTGTGAAAAATGGAATTGAATTTTTTGATATGTATTATGAAGATTCGGCCACATCGCCCAGGTTATTTTATTTTGCTAGAAAAATTGTTACTTTATCGGATGTTCTTTACAATTATGTGATGCATGATTCCAGTATCACGCATTGCATGGATGCGGATAAAATTAATGATTTTATAAAATCCTTAGGAATTCTTCGTAATTTTTATGAAAAACACGGGATTTATCGTAAATTTAGGCGTCGCATGCGTGCCTACTCACAGCGCTTAAGTTTATTGAACTATTATAATGTTTTTGCGATGCATCTTCGTTCTGCCAATTTTGCAGGTTTTTTACAAAATATTAGTGCTGTAAAAAAATCGATTAAATATTTTGCTTCTGATGATTATTCTCCTTATGATGATGATTTTTCTGTAGATTTGCCGCTTCGTATCAAGGAGCCAAAAGAGTTTTGAACTGTAATTTGAGCTTTTTCGTTAAAACTATAAGTTCAAAGATGTTCTTTTAGTAGAGCAAAAGCTTTGATGTGGCTTAAGCTAGAGTTTGTAATTTTGACAATAATGAAGTATTATAAAGACCGGTGATCGTAAGATATGTCTGTTGTTCAATGCGAAATAAAGAGGCATCATCAAGTTGAGTTAAGAGTTATGTTTTTGGCGTTGCTGCATGCTGAGCGATATTTATATGAAAGCAGTGAGGCTCCGAAATCGGCTGCCCGCGCTATGTTAGTGTTCATTAAAGAGTATTTTTATAACCTAAAGAAAAAGGCTCTTTTTAGACCTGAATTAAGGTTGAAGTCGGGTTCGACAGCGGTAGTGATTTGCCAGATGGTAGCTATCCTACTTTTTCTCAGAGAGCCTCCGGCAGGTTCGGAAAAGGTTCAAGTGGAACAGTTTGTCATGCTTGCTAAACGTTTGTTGAGATGTCGAAAAGATGTAGATTATAAGCAGGAAAATGTATTTGTTAAAATTCAAAAACTCCAAATAAATGAGGCTTCCGATGAGAGTGCTATCGCAGTTTCTGAATTTATAAATAAAATGAATCATTTTCTTATATTAATTTCTAGAAAATGTTCATTAATCAGAGAAGAGTGGTCTGCTCCAAGTTCTAATAAGATTAGGACGGCAAAGGAAGCTGTTAAGTTTTTATCTGCAGCTTGCGGAGAGCAGTTATCATGGTAATTTTGGGCAACCTGCTTTTTAATTCTAAAATAGTACTCGGCTCAGTTTTCATAATCCGGGGGATGTTTATAGAAATTATTGGCAGTATCTATGATTTTAAATTGAGCATGTGTTTTTTATGCAAAATTAAAATATGCGACCATAATAAAAATTTTTGACATTAAACTGATTAAGCTTGCTTAATTTTATTGAATTTTTCCAGTGTCTCTTGCATTTTTCCACAGGTCATTTTGTTTTCAGGACACTTGCCTGAGCAGCAAGGCGGTCCTGCGTTAGCGAAAATATTCGGGGATATTTTAATAACGCACTCCAGCATTTTTTCAGCAAGGGTACGAATTTCCCATTGAGCACGATTACAGCATCTGTTAGAAAAGAAGTTAATTAAACTTCTAGCATTAAATGTACAAATTATTTTTGTCTCAATACCTCCGGGCAACAAATACCTTGCGTCTTCTATCGATCTCTTTTCAGCAACAGATTCCGCTTTTGAACGTTCAATACCCTTTGATATGGAATTTTCCGTATGAACCTTTTTTAATATTGAAACAATTTTTTCATAGCTTTCTCTAGCAGTTTTTAACGCTAAATTGAATTCGCTCAGAGCTGCTTCTTGCTGAAAGATATCCGGAGGAATCACAAATGCGAAACCAGTTTCTTTGACGTATCTCTGACTTTGCACACTATAGGAAGCCATTCTATGGCGAGTTAATTGCGCCAGAAGGATACGAGAAACACCTTCGATACCAAAAGTGAAGCTTGCATGTTCGAATGGACTTTGATGTCCCATCGAAGATAGCATTCTTATAAAAGAAGCTGCAGTTTGAGGCGAGCATTTCTCTCTTATTTCTTTAATTTTGGAGGGTGAATAACACAGTTTTGCGGCCGAAGCTACCGTAACTTCGGGTTCAGGAGTGTGCGAAAGTATTTCTACGCTTAAATTACTAATCACTTGAGACTCCAACATAAAATCTTGTTCGTAGTTTAACATTTAAATTTGAAATATACAATTTTTAAATAGGTTTTATTAAACAAGGCATTCATCTTAAAATATACTTAAGTAAGGCGTTCACCTTGTGCGTGCTTTAAGAATAGTATAACTTCGAGGTGTACCGATGGATTGGATTTTTGCAAGCCTGTATACATTCCTTGCAATCTTGGGATTTGTGGATGTAATAAGACTTATGATTTTTAAATTCTTTAAAATAGGGAGGCAGAAATCTAGCATTATACCTATAACGAATAGCGATGATGCGGAATTTACCCTAAGAAAAAAATGTGCCGAAGCAAAATGGAATGATAGTGAAACAAGATTAATTTGTCTTAATTATTCAAATGAAGAAGATACTGAAAAGATATTAAAAATAGCTTCCGGTGATTATGATTTCATAGATTTTTATAACATTAAAGATTCTGGAAAAAAAAAACAACATTTGCTTGACTAGCTAAATTAACCTTGATAAAATTACAGACAGTTTAATTTCAGGGGGCGTTTTTTTGAATAGAAAGCGTGTTTTTGCTTTTTTATTTTCTATTAATATTTTTAGTCTGGCAGTTCTGGCGGTGGTTTCTTCCAGATTTAGGACGGATTTCTTACATTTTGTTTCGGACACATACCAAGTATACAAAGTATTTCGTAATATATCTATGTTAGAAGGGCTGTGTGAAGATCTTAAGTTTAACAAATATAAACACAAAAAAGTTTTTCATGTTGCATTTTGTACTGACGATAATTATGTTCTTCAAATTTGCGTAGCTGCCGATTCATTGATGCAACACAGCAAACCGGAACAATTTTATGAAATTTTTATTTTGATTTCTCAAAATGTTACGCAAGCTCATAAAAAGATGTTGTTTGGGATTCGAAATAAGTTCAAAAATTGCACTGTTCGTCTAGTAGATATGGGTGATAAATTCAAAAATGCAAATCATAAAGGCTGGGGTACCCCGATGTTTTATCGTTTGTACCTGCCCTACATTCTTACGGTAAAATGGCTCTATCTTGACGGCGACGTGGTAGTGAGAAAGGATATCTCCGAACTTTTTGAGATAGATATGTACAATCATTATGTCGCCGGGGTCAGGGATATGAATGGTTATATAAACCCTGAAAGCAATTATCATAAAGAAGTTTTGGAGATACCAAATCTTAACAGTTATATTTGTTCTGGTGTTATGTTAATAAATTCAGGTGAACTCGTAGACAACTTTATTAACGAAAAATTTTTAAAAATGGTCGAGGAATATGGTAAGGAAAACAAATTCGTATTTCCTGATCAAGACATAATAAACATTTCGTGCTTCGGTCATATTTTGGTGCTTCCTTGTAAATATGGATTCTTAGGTCATACTGATTATGAAAATAATTATGAAAATTCCAGTTACGCGAAGTGGACTTGCACTCGAGAAACTTGGGACGAAGGCAGGACTGACCCTTACATAATTCATTACACAAATCCAAAACCTTGGGTAAAGTGGAACAAGTTTGCGAAATATTGGTGGGAAGCCGTCGATAAAGCAGATTGTAAAGATCAGGTATACGAAAAGTATAACAAAAGAAGTATCATGGATTCCTAAACTAAACGATTTACCTCAAAGTTGGTTCCTTCGACCATTAAGCGTAACCCATGACATACATATTTTCCTTTAAAATCTTGCGAGGCAGTGTCTTAAAAGTTGATTCATTCGCTTGGCTACGCAGGTGTGTGCTTTTTTGTGATAGCAGGATCAGTCAAGTTGTACGATTATTAGCTATCAGTTATATAAATTTTTACGTCAATATGAACAATTTTTGTGATAATTGTTAAGTATATTTTGTCTCGCACCCACCCAATTTAAATTACAAAATACTCTTCGAATCTTATTTTACCGCCACCCAAAGTCAGATGTTTTTTAAAAAACTTACACACATTTAATCGGTTTCTAAAATTTTCACTTTTTGTTTTTGACGCAACTTCTTTGAGTTTTTCGGTTGTTTATCTGACTCAATTAACCACGGAAACGTTGCTAACCCAAGTAATCTTTCGATTCTTCTGAATCTTATTCCTTGTTCATCAAATTCTAAAATCTCGAGATTTTCTTCTTCTTTTTTGACCCAGTTTATTACTGAAACATGACTCATCCCAAGTAATCTTTCGATTCTTCTGAATCAGATTCCCTCAAGATAATATCGATTGCTTCACATTTTACAGACTCAGAGTAACCCTTTTATAAAACTGCATTTTACTTTTTAGGTTTTCCCGCACTTGTGTCATTGTATCACAATGCAAACCTAAATTTAAAAATATTTTGCACATTGAATTTTAACCATAATTCAATGCTAAAATACTTCTAAACTTTTGCCACATTTTGACTATATATATAAATATGTTATAATATTATCAAATTATAATTACGAGAATTGTGAATTTTAACTTAAGGGAAGGTGGGGGTTAATGTTACCATATATTTTAAGTATTGTATTTACGGCAGTAATAACGCTCAGTGTGAATTATCTACCGGACATCATTAATTATTTTTCAGAAAAGAGTTCTATTTCTCAAAGCAAAATAGATAAAAATGTTGAAAATGTTGCTAAAAATATCAAGAAATATCTAGAACCTATTAAAGGCCAAGACGAAGTTAAAGAAAAAATAACAGATACAGTTGTTGGATGGCTTCAGGCAAAAAATGAAGAAGCTGAATCTAATTCGGGTCAACGATCAGGCGGACTGGTCCTATATTTCGTAGGTGATTCTGGTTCTGGAAAAACAATGACGGCCGAACTCTTGGGGCGCGCTCTTTTGGGCGGAAAAGAACCTACCATGATTTCTTTTTCGAACATAAGTTTATCGAGCAAGAAGTCTTTAGATGAACAAATTTTTGGTAAAATTAAGAATGTATCTGGCCAAATCACTACTCAAAAGAAAACGCATCTTCGTGCTCAGGTTGAAAATAACCCCGAAACAGTTATAATTTTTGATGAATATGATAAAATGGGAACGTTCGACGGTGAAAAATCTGACAAGATGGGAATCTTGGACAACCGCTTTTGGGATATCACAGACAGAGGCAAAATAGCCACGGAGGACGGAGACATCGAATGCGGCGGATTGGTATTAATAGTTACATCAAATGAAAAAACTACCAGAGAAATTGTTGATGATTCACCGGATAAAGATAAAGAAAAAGTCTTGAGCGAGAACCACCTTGAACCGTTCTTGAACAGGATCCATATTTTCGAATTCAAACCCTTGAATGCTTCCGCTTACCTCGAGATCTTGAAGAAAGAAAGCGAAAAAATCATCAGCAATTATGAAAAAACTCATAAAACCAAAATAATTCTTTTGGAAAGTTCTTTAGAAATTATCTCCAAAAGGATGGAGGAATCGAACCATGGAGCGCGTGAAATGAGGGTTTATATGTCAAAACTAAGAAATTCACTGCTCAAAGTTAAAGATGAAAAAGGTGCGTTAACCACTTTAGAATTCGAACCGGAATTAAACAAGTTTATAGAAAGCATTTCTACAGATCTGGACCTTTTGGACACTGCAAAACATAATCTTACTTATGTTTAATCACAGAAAAAAATTTTATCAAAACTCTAAAATTTTTATTTTAAGGTTATGGAAGCGCTAAATATAAACCCATTTCATCTTGGCACAGCATCTCCACAATTAACTCATTTAAACTTTAAAAAATTCCAGCATACACACGGTTTTACGGAATAGCTCGATGAAATCTCTTTATTTATATCTGTTCAAGTAATTTCCTAAAAAGTCATCATATTATACCTGCCGGGAAACATGGCTTCAAGTTCTTTGGCGTCGGCGGGTACGTTCTGTTCCCCCGAAATTATTTTTGCCTTTATGGCCTCAACCTCAACGATAACATCCTGGGGAATATGGTTCCCTGTGGTAGCGTATCCGACACCGTTGTTCTTGAGATCGTAAATCAGGGTGCTTCCGCCCTGAAAGGTTCCCTGCCTCGCCATGTCGGATACATCATAAATAGCGTTGTCCACTCGTTTCAGGGCGCTGGTTAGGACGCTGTCGGGGGCGACGTAGTTTTGATCCATATCGACTCCGATGGCCCATTTGCCATGATTTCGCGCAGCCTCGATAACCCCGTTACCGGTTGCCCCCGCCGCGGAATAGATAATGTCCGCTCCGTCGGCAAAATACTGGTTGGCGATATTTTTGCCCGCTGACGGGTCTTCGAAAGACCCGGAATACTGTCCCATAATCTTGACGTTACGATTGGCGGTAAGGACCCCAGCGTAGTAACCTACGGCGAAACTCTCCATTGTAGGAGACGCTACGCCGTTAACATGGCCCACCTTGCCGGTTTTGGTCATTTTTCCCGCAATGTATCCCACTAGGAAAGAGCACTGATGGGCGGAAAAAACCACGCCAATTATGTTTTTGTTAGGAACCTGGTCGGGGCTGTAGGCATAGTCTACGATGGCAAACTGGCGATTTGGGTAGTTTCTGCTCGCTTGGGAAAAAGCGTCTCCCAGCATGGATCCCACTCCCCAGATGAGGCCGCAATTCTGATCGACAAAGGTATCGATATTGTGAGCGTAGTTGTTCTCGTCCCGCGATTCGATGTAGCTGACCTTGGCCCCCGTATCTTTTCCGAAACGCTGTAACCCCTCCCATGCACTTTGGTTAAAAGACTGATCGTTAACCCCTCCAGCGTCGGTAACTAATCCCACGCTAAAAATGCCTACATCTTTTGTCTGTCGGTTACAGCCGGTAAGGATCAAGCAGGCGGCCGTCAGAACTGCTAAGGCACATGCTACTTTTTTCATTTTTTCCTCCTTAAACAGAACTTGTAAATTGAATAGAACGCAAAATTTTCTATGGATCACATAAAATTGCCTACGGGCGACACACTATTAAAACATTTAATCCAACGGCTCGATAACCGAAAGTGCGGAAAAATCTCCCCTGAACTTATTTTTTATTTTCTCATTTAATTCATCAAGTTTTATTTTGGAAATTTTATCTATGAATTCAAAAATTTCATAACCCAAAAACGAAAATTCCAGCAAAATGTTGGAAATTGCTTTAACACCGTCGAGCATGGAAATACTCTCAGCATAAACATTCTTTTTGGCTCTTTCAAATACCTCTTTTTCAATTCCGTTTCTGGTCATGTTTTCGGCCTCTTCACGAATGATAGACGCTACCTCTTCGGGATATTCCGAATTCCCTTCAAATATTATCGAGGAAAAATAAGGGCCGTTGAAATGTTCGGAAAAAAAACTCGATACATTTATAAGATTTCTATCAATAAGCCTGTTATAAAGCCTTCCAGATTTAAGAGTTAAAGCGCAAAGCGAAATGTCATTAATTATGACATCTTTCATGCTAAGAAATTCTCCTTCCAATTTTTCCTTAAATCCGAAATTAAAGAAACCAGAAGCTACTTCCATTTTTTCGGAAACTCTAGGATTAAAGACAGATTCAGGTTCCTCCGGAAATATAGTCAAGGCCGGTTTGAATTCAGATTTTTTTATATTTTTATCGATAAAAGAAAACATCTCTTCGACTTCAAAATCACCCACAAGGCAAAGCGACATATTATTAGGGTTATAAAAATTATTGTAAGAATCATAAAGTATCTCATGGGTTATTTCAGAAATTGAATCCACAGTTCCTGCGATCTCATTTTTTACAGGGTGATTTTTATAGAGGCATTTTAACAAATTGTTTGTAACTCGATTTCTAGGCGAATCATAATACATATTAATTTCTTGTGTAATAATCTCACGTTCTTTTTCGACGCTCTCAGGGGTAAAATACGGCGATTGAGTAAAATCAAGAAGAATTTTAAGCGAATCTTTAAATTTTTCGCTGCACGAAAAATAGTAAGCCGTCTTATCAAACGAAGTAAAAGCGTTAGCAGACGCACCGAATTTAGCGTACAAACTGAAAGCATCGCATTCTTCGCTTTCAAAAAGTTTATGCTCCAAATAATGCGCTACCCCGCTGGGAGTATGAACTTTTCTCCCCGAAAAGGTTTCATAAGTTTGGTTTATGGAACCGTATTTTACCCCTATAATCGCACAAGACGTGCTATAGCCCCTTTTAGGAAAAACATAAATCTTAAGTCCTGACTCATGCGTAAGAAAAAAATATTCTTCACGAAGTTTTTTATTGAAAAATTTCTTAGGATTCATTTTGTTCCCTCCCGCAAAGCATATAAACGCTGTCAAGGCAAACTTTCGACGCAGCTTCGACTATTTGTTCTTTATTAATTTTTTTAATCTTTTCAATGATTTCCCAGGGTGTTATAAATTTTTTAAATGGAGCATAAAAAAGAGAAAAATCAGCAATATGACTTAAAACATCATCTGTGGTTCTGTAAATCTGACACAAAAATTTTTTTGCACTTTCAATTTCGTCTTCCGTTACTTCACCGGCCTTAATAAATTCAAGCTGACGAAGAATTTCACTTTTTGCTTTGTCAACATTCTTATTTTCTACTCCACTTTCTACGAAAATCGTTCCCTTGGACATATCGTATTTCGCAGAGCAATAATAACATAAATTCATTTTTTCTCTTACGTTGATGAACAGCCTGGATTGCGGAATACCACCGAAAATTTCTGTAACCAATTGCAAAACTATTGTACCCTCGGAAGGTTCAGCTACTCCAGTAACAAAGCCAAGAACAAGTTTGCATTGCTCTAGCTCCATGACCTCCAGCTGCTCATTGAGTTCCTTGGGAGATCCGGATTTAACATAATTTTTAAATTCGTCTACCTCACTTCTTTCGAGTTTTAGAATTTCCTCTTTAAATTTCTTATAAATTTTTTCGAAGGGAGAACTGGAAACCATTGTTATTTCAATTCTTGCGGTCTTTAAAACTTCATGATAAGAGTCTGTTAATTTTTTAGCATTCAGAGCTTCCACTTCTTCTATTTCGCCTAAACGACCAATCTCGGACGGTTGACCTGCATACACTAATTTTTCGCATTGAAGCAAAGAATATTTTCTTTTGCAATCGAATTCCGATTTAATATCTTCTACTACCTGATGCTTTTCACGTGAAACAGCTTCCTCTTTAAAGATTCCGTTTTCAAAATCAGGATTAAAAATGATTTCGACAAGTAAATCTGAAATATTCGAAATAAGTGGAGAGTCTTCCATCGAAAATTTTTCATCTAAAGTTGTAGCTGAAAGAAGAAGTGTTTGGTAATCGCCCAACTTGAATACATCTGATGAGATAGACGCCCCGTAAAGCTCTTCAAGACGTTTATTTAGCTTCAGAAAGTCTGGGTATTTTTTACAGCTATGTCCCAATATTCCTGGAATCACTGAAAATCTGGAAGCAGATTCGCGAGTGAGCGGCAAAAACATTGCAAACGAAATCAAAGCTCTTTTAAATTTTTCAGAATTGTGGTAACAAAAACTAACTTCTTTGCATATTTCGCGTCTTTCCATAAAACCCCCCCCATACATCAAGCCAATCTTGCTTACCCTAGCAGAATCATAAATGTAAGACAAGCTAAAAATTAGTTATGCGTAAATTTGAGGGTATTGGTAAAACTGGATACAAATGATAAAATGATTTCATGAACAATGAGATAAACCCAAATAAGATAGTGAACAAAAAGGGGGTAGATAAGATAAGATTAAAGTTAAGTGATCGTTCTTTGTGGTTTTTTGGAAAAACAAATTTGCTAGGCGTTCATTCATTGCATTTTATGGTAAAATTTTTTTAAATTTGAGGAGAAAAAATGAAATTTAAATTCAGAAACATGGTATTTGCAGCCCTGGCTTTTATTTTTATGACGTTCACGATGTCCAGTAGGGCGGTCTTAGGAGATAAGAGAGAACCAATTAAAGTCGCGCTTTGTTGTGATGATTTTGAAGAACTTGTGGTACAAGATGTCGCCAATAATATACCTGGTAAAGTTAATAATGCACATGAAGTTGAATGTCGAGTACATTGGAGTAATAAATTATATTTGGATAATGGAGAATATTGTGCTTCTCCTACTGGAGCTAGATTTCCATATTTGTATGTAACGACTAACGATGGTATTCATGTTCTCTTGATGGGTTGCGAAGTCTTGGATGCGCACATTCTTGTTATTATATTTGAATGTTCCCGTAAGGATGGTCAGATTTCGTCTCTATGTAGCGCGTTGCAGAGCCTTTTGACGCAACGGAGGGGGGATTTATTAAATTTACGTAAAGATACTAAATTGATTTTAGCCGTACGTGATTATGGTGTATCATTTTCAGATTCTGCTACTATTCCAGATGAAGCTATTTTGCTACTCAAGGAATTTGGGAAAGAGTATGATTCTTATGTGTTGGATCGTTTTCTTCCAAATAGTTATGGTTATGTTGAATTGGGGAATAGGGTTTCCGAAATTTCTAAAGATTTGCTTGAAAACTCTGTTGTGAGCGTTGTACCCGCTGCTTCTGTCACGAGCGAAACAAGTTCACATTCTGCCGTGTACGGAAGCAGTTCATCCTCTGATTCTACCGCGGGAAAAAGTAGTTTAAACTTTTTTCAAAAAATCCTTCTGCGGATAAAAGAATTTTTTGGAACTTTGAGAAAACCTCTTGGCAAAGGTTTATCATTTTGAGACAATTATATTCCCAGTATTACTGGGCTTTGCGGGCTTTCGCTACTAAAATAATACCATGATTTATTTTAATTTTCAAATTTTTCAAAAAGTTTATGATTTTCGGGTGCATAAATTTTTTTACTAATCGTTTCACATTTTTTCGTTCGGGTGCATTTTGAAACGATGTATCTTTAGATGGCTTATTTATGCGAGTTGCTTTCAAGTTTATATGATAAAGCAGTTCCATCTTTCTGAACTAGGAATACATTTTCCGCAAGCTTCATTAGCGGTGCATCGTTTAATGAATCGGTATAAAAGTTTTTAATTCTGTCATTAGGATATTTCTCTTTAAAAGCGATGACTTTATTCTTGCCAAAGTTGGCGAATTTAAATTGACCAGTTTTCATATCCATCTCTGAACAAATTGCTTCTGTCACACCCACTTTAGGTAATATTTCATCTATTAAAAATCTTGGTGATGCTGTAGTTATGATATCTGAAGCGTTTAGTTTTGACAAAAAATTTGGTCTTAGTTTTTTCGCATTAATTTCCCAAAATTTCTCTGCCAGTTCACCAAAGTTACCCTTAACAAAAGCCGCCGTCAATTTGCTTGCTGATTTAAAAAGCTTTTCAACCGACAGTAACCTCATTTTATATAAAATCGTTGTATAAATCACTATTGGCAAATATTTTATAAGGCTTTTCTTTTGCCTCAAACAGAAAAAGAAAAAATCGAATGTGCTTTCCCCATCGTATATCGTGTTATCAAAATCGTACAAATTCAAATCTGTCATTTTGCTATACTCTCCTCTCTCTGTTGTTTTTGTTTTTGAAGTGTTTTTTTGTTGCGTTTAGCTTCAATTTCTCGAAGCCAAGTTTTTACTGGGGCTTTCCATGGTTCACTTTTGTTAGGGATATTTTTGGTAAGACTGCGTGGATTGAGTCCTAATCGTTTTGCAAGAGCAATATCCTCAACATTTAACCTACATTTGCGTTTACAATCTGCCCACATTTCATCACTATACGCCATGTTTAAATTTCCTCCATTTTGCTTTTTATTTTCCACATTGCCATTGGATGATTTTCAATTTTTGAAATAATTTTTTTGTCTGAAAACAGCAGTTCAGGTTTATAGATTTTGTTTTTAAATTCTCTTAAAAAGCGTTGTTCATCAGGATTAAAAGCAAGCAAATTTGATAAATAATCTTTAACGTTTGTTTTTGCAGTCTCCAAATCGAATTTATCTTTTTTGTGAATTACAGGATTTAAATCCGTTCGGATTTTATATTTTGTTATCGTATCAAGCGCATTAAATGAAAATTCAGTCAATGGCGTTTTCATAGCGATTGCACTATAAAACACCACACATTTTTTAAGTATTTCTTTTTCTTTGCTATCGAATAAATTAAGTGAAATCATATTGCTTATGTCATATAAATCTCGTGCTGCTGCTCTTGAAAGTAACGCCACAATTTTGCTTCCAAAAATTTCGATTGGTGAAAGCGTAATTATTTTTAAATCGGATGCAATGTTTTCAGCTAAAACTTTACGCTTTTCGGTCTCTAGAATGTGGCTTCTGAGCGAATAATTAATTTCAATTTTTATGTTATCTTTTATTCCTGCAGCGTTCGTGTATGTAAAAACAAAAGAGTCTAAGGAATGTGAGAATTTCGATTTTGGACTAAGTTCGTAGACTTCGGCAAACATATATTTTTTGATTTTTGTAGTTATAGTTTCGCGTTCAGATTTCATTTTTTCAAGAGTTACAGAACTTGTATAATCCAGATCAATGTCTACTGAAAGACGAGGCAAATCAAAGATTGTAAGGTTTATTGCTGTGCCGCCTTTCAGTGCTAAACAGGTTTTTAGCGTTGAATCCTCGTTCATGAATTTTAAAATTTCAATAAGTCGAAGTACTTTCTCGAATGTATCGCGTATAAAAGAAAGCTCTGCGGCACGCTTGCCAATGACCTGTTTATCGTATTTTAACAATTTAAATTTCCCCTTTATTTAGGCTGTTAAGCACAATTAAGTGCCATTCTTTATTCAAATATTTTTCACTATTTTGCAGTTTGGTTTCGTTCGAAAGGTATCGTTTACTATTCCCGATGTTTTTTCTGCATTTGTTTAAAAAGTTTTCAGAGATGCTTAATTCTTTTTGAAAATGCTGAAAGATATATCCCGCTTTTTGGTAAAGAAACTTTTTATTGTATTTTTTCAAATACTCTAATAATTTTTCCTCATTCACACTTGGAATCAGTTCCAAGCATTTTATTAATTCCTCTAAACCGCCGATTCTTTCAAAATCGTCTATATTATCAAGTATAGTTCTTTCAAGGTCAGTGACTCGAACACCATCATCATTTGTAACTACACCAAAATCAAGGTTTGAATAAATATATCGATAAGTTATGTCGTCAAATTCAAACGAAGCAAATTTTTTACTTCCAGAAACATAAGTTTCATAATAAACTTGATTGGAAAAACCGTAATATTCAAATGCTGAATGATGCGAAATATAAGACACATCTGTGATTTTAGATGCGATCAAAAACTTGTTGGCTACGGATTGGCGAGTTTCCATTCCTATCGCAACATAAAGATTGCGTTTAACAGGTTTAATGTAACCTTTTGTTTTGTAGTTTCTTATAATTGTGCTTGCAGTGTTTTCGTTTCCTACTATTTTTACAACATCTTCTTTTGTAAAGGATCGCAAATCAGTTAGTTGCTGCAAATATTTCAAGTCAATCACCTCTTGGTTTTTATTTTAGCATATAAAGATTAAAAAAGCAATAACAACAAGCATAAAACAAAACTTTAAATTTTAAAAAATCGCCTTGACATTGCTTTAAATCTCTGGCTCTCTATAAATTGGGACTTTGAAACAATAAAAAGGGATCAAAAATTAGAGCCTTGTGCGCATTTTGTTGTTCACGAAATTCCTAAATTTTTTATAGGAGACTATGCGATGAACATTTTTAACAAAGAATCCGTGTTTTTAGGCGAACATCCTTTCGAAGCTTTATCTGAAGCGACAAAGGAAATTTTCAAATTGGCGAAAGAAATTAAAAAATCTCTTGCTGAACAAGGCTATTTACTTGATAATTACTTATCAATGATTTTAGAATCTGCAAATGACTGTTTGGCGCAAGATGCAGCAATTACAGGTTTCGAGGGTTTTTCAGATCTTTTTGCAATTTGCACAGCTATTCAAGGTGAACATTTTAAAGATAAAACAAGTCACCCTTTTTACAAAATAGCGAAAAAATATGTAGAAGAAAATTCACTTAAATTCCAAGAAAAAAGCACTGTACGCGATTTATATTGTGCCGCTCTTGCCGATGAATTTATAACTTTTGCCTTGAAAAAATTTATTGAAAAAGAAAAAGACGAATTAAGAGAGGTTTTTGAAGCTATTCAATTACAGGAATACCATTCAAAAATTGCCTATTTGGTAGGCGAAGAAAAGATCAGTCGCTTGGCTGAACTTTTAAAAAGTAGATTTTTAATAGCAAGACCAGTAAATATCTTTTTGCAAGCTATGACAAATCAACTTTTATACTGCTTAACAAAGCGTGACAAAGAAACATCGAAACAAGTTTTTCAGTTAATTTTGGATGAAAAATAAAAAACAAAACCATAACTTACAAAACCAAATTTTTATTTCTAATTTCGTGAGTTTTATTCGCATAAACCGCTTTAAATAGCGGTTTTACTGCGTTTGCAAAAAAACGAATTTTGTGCTATAATAATAGTTGTAAAAAAACACACTACATATGGAGGAGTTCAACTTGTTTAATTTTAAAAAAACTGTGGCAACAGGCTCTGCAGCACTAATGTTAGGACTTACATTGCTACATACAAATGTATCTGCGTTTGGTGGTTATACGCACTATAACATTTGCGATAGAGTAGTAAAAAATGATTTTTCCGAATTAACCGAAGACGAAAAAACAGCTTATGTGAGTGGTGCTACAATTGCAGACATCGGTTGGTTTAATTGGGATAAAAAATATGCCTTGGAATCAGATGGCCAGAAGTTTGCGGGTAAAATGATTGAAATCGCTTCAAAAAGTGAAGATTTAAAAGAGAAATACTTTGCGTTGGGTTGGTCTGATCATGTTATTCAAGACGAAAAGGGTTCTGTTGGTAAAATTTTTGGTGAAACAATCAAGGACTATAAAACGCGATGCAGTATTTTAGATGCTTACATTACGAACAATTATGATGTTGATATATCTGCAGAAAATTTATTTATACCTAAAGATTTGATAAGAAAAACTTATGCCGAATTGGTCGATTTTTCACCTACTGACGAGGAATTAGAAAACGAAATAAATAGCATCATATTTGCATTCACTATGGGTCAGATGTTTTTAGCACAAGGCGAATTAACAAAAGAACAAACTGCAATTGCCGAAGCGCAACTTGATGAATTAACCAAACTTTGCGGAATTAATAATTTAAGTTACAAAACAGCCTTTGGTCTAACAAAAAATCTTGAAAACAATTAGTTTTGTTATTTTATAAAAAGGGGCTCTTCAAATTATGAAAAAACTAACCACTGCTATGCTAGCTTTAGGGATAATGTTTGCACCAACAACTCTGTGCATTTGTCGCGCGAGTGAGCCAGTTGTAGCCGAAAACAAATAACAAACTGTAGAAGTAAAATTAGAAAATTATACTATCAGCAGCGATAAAAGTTTATTGCAGTTTGATAAAATTAAAGAATTTCATCAACAAATGTACTGGACTAAAAACTGGTCTGATGAGAAAATTCAAAAAAATATTGATAATTCAACGCTTTGCTATGGCGCTTACGATGAAGATGGTGTTCAAGTTGGATATGGTCGTGTTGTAACAGATTTTTCAACTGTTGCTTACTTGCTCGATTTTGTTGTTGACGAACCGTTCCGTGGCAAAGGTATCGGAACAAAACTCATGAAAGAAATTCTTGAAAACGAAAGTTTGAATGACTGTTCATTTGTGCTTGCAACATCTGTACAAGCCAAAAAATTCTATGAAAGTTTAGGATTCCAAATCAAAAATGAAAAATATATGCTTTGCAGAGTTTCTTGAATATTCTAATTTTGAAACATATAAATAGTCATAGATGGCAAATAATATAATTTGAAGATAAAAATAAAGGGTGGTAAATAACCTATGAAAAAATTGTTATCCACATTTGCAGCATTTTTAATTTTTGCAAGTAGTTCTGTTTCGGCAGTAACGCCTCAATGTGTTACGGAATTTATGCAAACTGATTCCATGAAAAACGCAGATTTCGCTCTGATAGTTAAAGACATGGAATCGGGTGAAATTGTCTATGACTACAATATTAAAAATAGCATAGTTCCTGCTTCCACGTTAAAAACTGTAACAACAGCAACTGCTTTAGAAATCTTCGGAGCAGATTATCGCTATGAAACACTTTTGCAGCATGACGGCGAAATAAAAAATGGTGTTTTGCATGGTAACATTTATATAAAAGGTAGCGGCGATCCAAGTCTTGGCTCAGAATATTTTGAAAACCAAACAAAATTTTTAGATGACTGGGCTGGAGCGATTCAAAAATTAGGGATTAAAAAAATAACAGGCTGCGTAATTGCGGACGAAAGTATTTTTGATAATCAAGGAACGCATCCAAGATGGCAAGCCGAAGATTTAGGATTAGGTTACGGAGCTGGCAGCTATGGAATCAACGTGTTTGATAATAGATACAGACTTTATCTTAAATCAGGTGAAGTTGGCAATAAACCAACAATTGAGAAGACTGTTCCTGAAATGAAATTCAACTTTATTAATGCACTTACTGTTTCAAACAATGCAACTGGTGGCTCGATTTTCGGTGTTCCATTTTCAAATGAGCGTTATTTAAATGGTAGTTTATCGCCAAATTCATCCGAGGTTGTCTATGGTGATATATCTGATCCAGCATTATATGCAGCAAATTTATTAACAGATAAAATTAATAATGTTGGGATTTCAATTAAAGAAACACCAACCTGCAGCAGACTTTTAATTCAATCAGGCAAATCGTTATCGCAAGAAAGAAAACACATTACAACAACATATTCTCCCACTATGAGTGAAATCGTTAAAGTCACCAATTATTTTAGCCGTAATTTATACGCTGATGCACTTCTCAAAACAATCGGAACTTTATATCCAAAAACAGACGAACCGCTAACTTCTTTTGAAAAAGGTATCAATGTTTTAAAAAGATTATGGGAAAAAGAAAGAGGGATAGACTGCTCCTTGATTCTATATGATGGCTGCGGTTTAACGCCGATGAATAGAGTAACTGCCACATTCGTTAGTGAAATTTTAGAATATATGGCAACCAAATCTGTTTATTCAGAAGATTTTATGAATTCTTTTCCTACAGCAGGTGTGAACGGAAATCTCAGGCGTATTTGCAAATAATTATCATTGCAATACCCGTGAAATCAATAAAGGCATAGAAGAAATTTTACTGAATTTATTTTCTTAAAACAATCACCATGGACAATATTCAACTTTTAAGGATAGAGCTTTTCAATTATAATAAATGGTAAAAGTGGATCAGTTTAATCAAAAAATTGATTCATAAATTTTGCGGATAGGATGATATTAAAAATTATGAAGTTATCTAAATTTTTCAAAACAGCATTTAGTAAGATATATCGCATGAATTACAAACATTTATGAATGGTAAATCATTTAAAATGCAATCCTCTAGCGGCAAAGAAAATGACTGGGTCAGATTTGGGGATTTAAGGTATTTGAGAATACAGCATTGGGGCTACGATGATAAAGTACATAACGGAGAAATGGTAGTTCATCAATCGGTATCCAAAGAAGTATTAGAAATTTTCAAGGAATTATTTGACTCGAAATTTCCGATTTATCAGATGAGATTAATAGAAAACTATGATGTTGACGATGAAAAATCTATGGCTGCCAATAATTCTCACGCGTTTAGAATAACAGAAGGCTCTTTCAGTTCTAAAAGACCATGGCATGGCTTAGGTTGGGCAATAGATATTAATCCACTAGTTAATCCGTGTATTTATCCAGAAGCAAAAGAAGATGAAGCAAAATTTGCACCTGCTAACTCAGCAAAACATTTAAACAGAAGTTTATCAGAAAAAGGTATGATTAAGGGCGAATATGATAACGCGTGCTATGTTGCCTTTGTGAAAAGAGGTTGGGAGTGGGGTGGCTCTTGGGGCTATCCAATAGACATACATCATTTTCAAAAAGTTCATTGGGATACGATATTTCCAAGAAAATATAAAGAATAAAGGAGCTGCTTTTCAAAATGATGTTCAAACAAATTAAAGCATTTATCGCGGTATCTGCGATTTTAGTATCTATATCGTCTAACAATTTTGTTTTTGCTACGGAAACCGAAGAGGTGACTCAAATGCTGCCAACTAAATTAATTAGTGTTCCGTACATAAATCAAAACGAAATAGTTTACGGATGCGAAGCGGTTAGTTCTACTATGTTGCTTCAAAATTATGGCTACGAAATTTCAGAAAAAGATTTTACAGATAATTATTTGATTCAAAAAGATTGGTACAAAGATGTTGACGACAAAGTTTACGGACCCGATCCGAATGCTGCATATCCAGGTAATCCTTACATAGATAGCGGTGACAATTGTGGTTTTGGCAGTTATGCACCTTCAACAGCAAAGTCCATTGATAAAATATTAGATTCTTTGAAGCATGAAACAAAAGTTACTACTGGACTAAGTTTAATTGATCTTATAGTAAATTATATTGACAAAGATATTCCTGTTTTGGTTTGGGCAACTATGGATATGAGAGAATCTAAACCAGGATATTCTTGGATAATCAATTACATAGATGAAAATTCACCTTACAAAATAGGCGATACGTTTACATGGACTAGAGGCGAACATTGTTTGGTTTTAGTTGGTTATGATGATGAAAATTACTATTTTAATGATCCTTACAAAAATCATGGATTAATCGCATATGAAAAAGGTTTGGCAAATCAAAGATTTTTAGAACTTGGGAAACAATCTGTTGTAATTCTTGATAAATAAAACATTTGGAGGCCTCTTAATTTATGTTTAAAAAATTTCGTTTAATTACCGCGCTGGCACTTGCGTTTTTATCATTCCCCTTGTATGCAAACGCAAATATTTCTTCTTCACAAAACATATCTGAAACTTCTATTAACTCTTCGGCTTTAGAAAAGGTTGATTTTGAACAGATCGTCAAAGAATATGGCACACCTTTGTATCTGTACAGTGAAGATAAAATCAGGAATAATTGCAGGATGTTTAATGAAGTTTTAAACGAAAACTTTGGCGATAGTGCTAAATGCTTATACGCAAGCAAAGCATTCAGTTGTCCTACGTTATTGAAAATCTTGAACGAAGAAAACTTTGGTCTGGATGTTGTATCGGCAGGAGAGCTTTTGGCAGCTAAACACGCAAATTTTCCTATGCAGAACGTTGTCTTTCATGGGAACAATAAAAGTTTAGAAGAAATCGAACTCGGTTTAACTCTTGGTGTTGGAAAGTTTGTTGTTGATAATCTTGATGAACTCAACAACATTATATCTTTTAATAAGCCTTGCAATGTTTTGCTCAGAATTCGACCTGGAATTGACGGACATATTCATACAGAAATAAAAACTGGCAATATAGATTCTAAATTTGGTCTTAGTTTCAGCGAAGCCAAGGAAGCAATTTCGATTATACAAAATCATGAAAATATTAACCTTTTAGGGACACATTGTCACATAGGCTCACAAATTTTTCATAATGATTCATACATTAAAGCAGTAGAAGTTATGATGGATTTTTTAGCAGAAATACGTGATGAATTTGGCATGACTCTAAACGTATTAGATCTTGGCGGCGGGTTTGGAGTGCAAATTTGTTAAAAAGACGAAACTATAAATATTCCTTCTATGATAAAAGATATTTCAGATACTTTAAAAAATAAATGCGAAGAACTGAATTTTCCTCTTCCCTTCATTCACTTTGAACCTGGCAGATCAATCGTTCAAAATGCTGCGTGTACTCTTTACACAGTTGGTTCTGTGAAAAAGATAGAAGAGCTTAACAAAATTTACGTTGCGGTCGATGGTTGTTTAGCTGATAATCCGCAGTATGCACTTTATAAAAGGGTTTATGACATAGTTAATTTTAGTGCGAATTCTCGAAATTCAAATGATGAAAAAACTGTTACAGTAATAGGCAAATGCTGCGAAAATGGCGATAGACTTGCCGAAAATATTGCTTTAAAAACACCGTTGATTGGGGATGTTCTGTGCGCAAAAAATACAGGAGCATACACTTTTGTAAAATCCATGAATTACAACAAAATGCTTCGTCCTGCAGTGCTTTTATTAAAATCGGATGGAACTATCGAAATAATGATAAGGCGACAAAATTATAAAGATTTATTAACTCCAGAATTGAATTAATGATTTTTTTCAAAGCATTAAAGACCCCAGAGCTTTTAATAAACTCTGAGGCAATTTTATTCTACTATTGGTTGTGCAATAATTATTTTTTCGTTTTCAATTTTCAATTGTGCTCCAATTGGTAATGTTAAAGGATTGGGAATATATCCTGAATGGAAATTATAAACAATTGGAATTTTTAAATCTTTCATAACATCAAAGCAAGCATTTAAAAGTCCTTCTTCTGTTTCGCCTTCGTTAGGCGTTATCGCACCAATTATTATTCCTGAAATTTCATTCAATCTTCCTGCTAATTTAAGTTGCCAAAGAATTCTATGAATTCTGTAATCGTTTTCTTCTATCTCTTCAAAAAACAAAATTTTATCTTTCCACTTTGGCTCGTATGGTGTACCGATTAAGCATTGAATTAAACACATATTAACCGAAAACTTGCGCTTCACATTTGCCTGATTTGAATGCTTTAAACGGAGTGTTATCATCAATGTTGCACAATTCAGTTTGTTGTTTTGGGTTCATAAGCATATCAAATAAATTATCAAAACATAAAGTTTCTTTCCAGTTTGGTTCTTTGCCCATCATCGGCCCGTGGAAGGTTACAACTCCTGATTTTTCAAAAATTGCTGATGATATTGCAGTTATATCACTATAACCGACAAAAATTTTCTTGTTTTCTCTAAACGCTTCATAGTCGATTTTATCAAGAATGTGCATTGCACCGTACCCGCCCCAAATTGCAAAAATGGCATCTACATCCGGGTCTTTTACAGCTTTGTTAAATAAATCCGCTCTTAACTGTTCTGTTTCATCACCCAACTGAAGTGGCGAAGGTGTAAAGGCTTCTTCATATGTAACTACATTAAAACCTCTTTTTTCTAAATCTTTTGTTATTTCGAAAATACGTTCTTCAAATAATTTTATTCGATAAGAAGTTGTTCGACAAGGCGATAGTACGCATATTGTATCGCCTTCTTTTAGTGCTTTTGGCACTAATATTTCCCCGTCAAATGCAGAAGCACGTAAACTAAAAAATGAAATTACTGCAAAAATCGCAACAAATGCTGTTAATAGTTTGGTTTTGAATTTCAATGCAATCCTTCTCCTCAAAAATTTTAATAAATATTTTTGGTTTAATTTCTTAATTTTACTACAGGCTCAATAACCATTACCTTTTCATCTTCTATCTGCAAATTTGCCCCGACTGGTATTGTTAAAGGATTCTTTATATGACCTGCATGAAAATTATAGATAACTGGAATTTTTAAATCTTTAAACATATCAAAGCAGGATTCTAAAAGTTCTTCTTCTGTTTCACCTTTTTCAGGCGTTAATGTTCCAATTATTATTCCAGCAAGTTTATCTAATCGGCCGTCTAATTTAAAGTGCCAAAGTGTTCTGTGGATTCTGTAAGCATTTTCTCCCAAATCGTCAAAAAATAAAATTTTATCTTTCCAATCTGGTTCGTATGGCGTTCCCATCAAACATTGAACAAGACTCAAAGTACCACCGAAAATTCGCCCTTCGCATGTATCTGATTTCAATGCTTTAAATTTTGTATTGTCATCAATATTGTATAATTCGAATTTTTCTTTTGGATTCATAAGAATATCAAACAAATTATCAAAACATATTGTTTCTTGGCAATTGTATGTTGCACCAAGCATCGGAGCATGGAAAGTCATAACACCTGCTTTTTCTAGAATTGCACTTTGAATTGCTATTACATCGCTAAAGCCCACAAAAATTTTTCTGTTTTCTCTAAACGCTTCATAATCTATTTTGTCGAGCAGGTGCATTGAACCATAGCCACCACAAAATGCAAAAATTGCTTTAATTTCTGGGTCTGATACCGCTTTATTAAATAAATCTGCACGAAGCTGAGCGGTATCATTTCCGAATTTTGAAACCTCGAAAGATTCTGTGTACACAACAACTTCAAATCCACGTTCTTCTAAATTATTTACAGCCGAATCAATTCTATCTTCTAAGGAAAGATGGAGCGTCTCAACAATTCGAAGTGTGCTTACAAACGAAAAATACAAAGGTGAAGCTATTTTGCAAAAGTCCTTTACAGTTGATTATTTAACAAAAAAGAAAAAGAAAAATCAGGGGGAAGTTCCAATGTATCACGTAAAATCAAGCCACCAAGCTATTGTTGAGCCGGAAGTTTTTGAAATGGCGCAGGCTGAAATTGAAAAGCGTTCAAAATTAAAAGGTCAACACACTGGCGGCAGCGTATTTTCAAGCAAAATCATGTGTGCCGATTGCCATAACTTCTTTGGTTCTAAAGTTTGGCACTCAGCCACCAAATATCGCAAAACCGTATGGCAATGTAGATACAAATTTAAACGCAAGAAAAAATGTGAAACTCCGCATCTTTACGAGGAACAAATTAAAAAGTTATTTGTTTTAGGATTTAACAAATTGCTTGAGGATAAAGACGAAATAATTGAAAATTGCAGAGCAGTTATTGAAGTTATTGGCGATACAAAATCTTTAGAAACAGAAAAAGCCAGGCTTTGTGGTGAAAGCAGGCTTCTCTTTTCAAAAATCCAAAGCTATATTGATAAAAATACTTCACAAACTTTAGACCAACAAGAATACAAAGAAAATTATATCAAAATTTCCGCAGGATATGAAGAAGTAAAAAAGAAAATTCAAGATGCAGAATTTAAACTACAAAAAGCACGTGTAAACAAAATTGCACTTGAAGGATTTTTAAATGATTTTCCCAAAGATGCTGAATTAATTACCAGTTTTGACGAAAAGTTATTCAGCAGCGTGGTGGATAAAATTGTTGCGGATGTTAATAATCAAGTGATTTTTATATTTAAAAACGGGCATGAAACGCCAGTTAGATTGGAGGAAATTTCACAATGAAAAAAGTTATTTTATATTGTCGGGTGGCATCTAGTGATCAGGCTAATAATAATTTGGATATCCAGGAACAAGGTTTAAGAAATTTCGCAAAAGCACATAATTATGAGGTTGTTGAAGTAATTAAAGAAATTGAAAGTGGTGCAAATTTAGACCGTCCTGGAATTAATAAAATTTTTGAAACGACCAATCACCATAAAATAGATATGGTAATAGCCAAAAATATGAGTCGTTACGGCAGATGTTCAGCTTCAGAATTAAATAGTTTCATTAAAAAGCTTACAGAAAAAGGTATAGAAGTAATCGCTTTAGCAGAAGGCGATTTGTAAAAGGTCGTTCCTATTTTTAAAAAAATGGTGTAATCATAAAAATAATTTTAGCCTGTTTTGGAAGAAAAAATTTTTCTGAAGTAGGCTCTTTTTTTATGTTTTGAAGGTGGCGTTTAAAATAAATGGCTTAAACACTAAACTTCAAGGGGGTTTCATTTTTGAAACGAAAGGTAAAAAGCAACGACTTTCGGGTGCATTTTTATCCCGACAAATCGTTGCAATTGTCTCTAAATGAGAGTCTACCTATGGATATGTGATCGGGTTTTGATACAGTAGAAAACCAGCGTTGTTGCGGGATTCCAGTTTTTCAGCTCTCAATTTTTTCCTCATTTTCGTGCCTTCCTTAATATTTTCTTAAAATTTT
>JAISNY010000008.1 GCA_031275995.1 Oscillospiraceae bacterium
CTACGCGCGCAACGTCATTGGGCGCGGTGCGGTGCAAAAAACAATCGGGCAGCAACTCTTGGTTGAGCTTGACCAGTTCGCCGCTAGCCACGGCCTGCGCGCGCAAGGCTTCCAGCTGCGCTTCGCTTCCGTCAATCCAAAGCACCGTATCGGGGTTGACAAGGGCCAACTGTTCATCCAGCCACTTGCGTATTGTCGGATTGCTCGTCATGATAAAAACCTCCATTCAAGAAAGGGTAAGCACCAGTATACGCGCAAACGCCGCCTTTTGCAAGCGCTTTTTATGATTTTTCCGCAAATGGGGAGTTTGCACAATTTGCGGCGCGTTTTGCGTGTTTTTTACGTGAAAATCTATGTTTGAACGGAGCGTTCTGTGACTAAATTTCACGAAACTTTCGCAAAAAGCGCTTGACAACCCCCATGCATTGTGTTATACTGCTCTGCGTGTCCCGCCTGTGGGACGTATTCGGCCCGTTGGTCAAGTGGCCTAAGACTCCGCCCTCTCACGGCGGCAACACGAGTTCGAATCTCGTACGGGTCACCATTGTTTTAACGCTATTCCTCCTTAGCTCAGTTGGTAGAGCATGCGGCTGTTAACCGCAGGGTCGTTGGTTCGAGCCCAACAGGGGGAGCCATTGTGTTATGGTGTTTTGAGTGCTAAACCGTTTAAAGTTATCCGCAATCATTTTAAACATTTACTTAAATAAAATCCTGTATAGGAGTTCTTATTTTGGCAAATTTGTTCCGGAACACCCTCAGCAACGATTTCACCGCCTGCCTCTCCGCCTTCAGGCCCGAGGTCTATTATATAGTCAGCTGTCTTTAACAGTTCCAGATTGTGTTCAATTATGACTATTGTGTTACCTGTTTCTACAAGCATTCGCAAAGTTTCTACTAATTTGTGAACGTCTGAAACATGAAGCCCGGTCGTCGGTTCGTCAAGAAAATATAAAGTCTTACCGGTAGATTTTTTACCAAGTTCTGTTGCAATTTTTATACGTTGTGCTTCTCCTCCAGAAAGCGTGGTTGCGGATTGGCCTAATTTTATATAACCAAGACCCACTCTTTTTAAAATTGAAAGCTTACGTTGAACTTTTTCTATATTTTCAAAAAAGACAAGCGCTTCGTCAACTGTCATTTTTAAAATTTCATCAATGTTTTTATTTTTATATTTAACTTCCAAAGTATCTCGGTTGTACCTTTTCCCTCCACAGACTTCACATGACACGTAGATGTCTGGAAGAAAATGCATCTCAATTTTTAAAATCCCATCGCCTTGGCATGCTTCACATCGACCTCCTTTGACATTAAAAGAAAATCTGCCTGGACCAAAAGCACGAATACGAGCTTCTTTCGTCGAAGCAAAAAGCTCCCGTATGTCGTTAAAAATTCCCGTGTATGTCGCCGGATTAGAACGCGGTGTCCTTCCAATCGGAGCTTGATTAACATCAATTACTTTATCTAAAAGTTCAATCCCCTTAAAATTTACATTTTTATCCATCTTTCCTTTTGTTCTATTTAATTTAATTGCTAAATTTTTGTAAATTATTTCATTAACAAGAGTAGATTTTCCTGAACCGGAAACTCCGGTAACACAAGTTATAGTACCAAGAGGTATCTTAACATTTATGTTTTTAAGATTATTTTTATTAGCACCAATTACTTCAAGAAAACTTCCATTACCACTGCGTCTTTGTTCAGGAATCTCAATGCTCTTACTCCCGCTAAGATATTTTCCGGTTAATGAAAACTCATTCTTTTCTAGTTCCTTTGCTGTACCAACGGCTACTATTTTCCCTCCATTGACACCCGCTCCCGGGCCGATATCAACAATTAAATCAGCGGCTCTCATCGTTTCTTCGTCATGCTCAACAACGATAACCGAGTTGCCAAGATTTTTTAAATTTTTAAGTGTTTCTATAAGTTTTTGATTATCCCTTTGGTGAAGCCCTATGCTAGGCTCGTCCAAAATATAAAGTACCCCCGTAAGCGCCGAGCCAATTTGAGTTGCAAGCCTGATTCTTTGAGATTCCCCGCCCGAAAGGGTTCCCGAAGACCGTGCAAGGGTAAGATACTCAAGCCCTACCTTTTCTAAAAAACTAAGCCTTTCGTTAATTTCTTTTATTATAGGTTCGGAAATCGTTTTTTCTGTTCCTTTAAAATTTAAATTTTTAATAAATTCTATGGTGCTTTTTATTGATTTTTCACAAAAACTAGAAATGTTTACTCCATCCAAAGTTACGCCCAGACTAATAGGATTTAATTTTTTCCCTTCGCACTTATCACAAGTTACAGTATTCATAAAAGAACTTATTTCTTCTTTTATCCAATCACTTTTTGTTTCTTTAAAGCGGCGTTCAAGGTTATTTATTATACCTTCAAAAGAAGCTTTATAGTTTGTCTTTTGAGTTTTTGTTTTCTTTATTAAATTCAGCTCTTCGCCTTTAGTTCCATAAAATATAATTTCCAGAACTTCATGTGAAAGCTCTGAGATAGGCGACGAAAGTGAAAAATTATATTTTTTGGAGAGAGCGTCAAAATACATATTGGCCACAGAATTACCTTCCATCGCCCACCCGCTACATTTGATTCCGCCTTCGGAAATCGAAAGATTTTTGTTCGGAACTATCATTTCAGGGTCGACTTTAAAAATCGAGCCAAGGCCTGTACATTTCTTGCATGCGCCGGAGGGATTGTTAAAAGAAAACATCTGCGGCGTAAGCTCACCTGCACTTATTTTATGTTTTTTACAGGCATAATTTTTCGAAAAAATAACGTCACTGTTTTCTATGTTAGCAATAACAATTCCGTCTGTTAATTTAGTTGCGGAATCAACAGCTTCTGCTAACCTTGTGCGTAGCGAACCTTTAAAATCGGCTTTAAATATGATACGGTCGACAACAACTTCGATATTATGTTTTTTTGTTTTTTCAATATGAATCTCTTCAGAAAGGTTATGAAAATAACCGTCAATTCTTATTTTTCCGTAACCTTTCTTCTTTATAAGTTCGAGTTCTCTTGTGAACTCACCTTTGCGGTTTTCAATAATTGGAGCGAGAATTATTATCTTAGAATTTTCATCTGAATTTATCATATTTTCAACAATCTGGTCTGTTGTTTGATGCTCTATTTTATCGCCACAGACGGGGCAATGCGGCACGCCAACCCTAGCGTAAAGTAAGCGAAGGTAATCATAAATTTCCGTAATTGTCCCCACCGTAGACCGTGGATTTTTTGAGGTCGTTTTTTGATCGATCGAAATCGAAGGTGAAAGACCTTCGATACTGTCCACATCAGGCTTTTCCATTTGGCCTAAAAACTGACGAGCATATGAGGAAAGTGATTCAACGTAACGCCTGTGGCCTTCTGCAAATAGGGTATCGAAAGCTAAAGACGACTTCCCCGAACCTGAAACGCCAGTAAAAATTACGAGTTTATCGCGCGGAATCTCGAGAGATATGTTTTTAAGATTGTTAACTCTTGCGCCTTTAATTACAATTTTATTTTGCAAATTAATACACCAAACTTAAGATCTTAATGACTTTAAATGTTGCCTTGCGGACTTAATCTGTACAAGATTCGTCTTCATAAGTGCCTCTGATTCTGAAAGCAACTTTTCAAGGTAGTCCTCTGCTTTTGAGATCATCACTTTACTTTGAGACTCCGCTTCGCTGAGTATTTTCTCTGCTTTTTGTTTAGAGAGCTTTGTTATTTCATTTTCATTTATCATTTCTCTAATTTTTTCATTTGCGGACTTAAACATTTTTTCGCATTCTTTTTGAGTTTCTTCCAATATCTTAGTATGATTTTCAACAATTTCTCGTGCTTTAATTACTTCACCCGGCAAAGAATCCCTTATTCTTTTCAAATTATTCTTCATTTCATTTGAATCTACAACCACTTTACCGCCGGAAAGAGGCATCTGCCAGGAACCTCCAATTATGTCTTCCATATTTTCAATAACGTTTTCGATGCTCAAACTATCACCCCGTTAAAATTTACAATATAAATTAAGCGAAATTTTACCATATTTGTATTTTTTAAGTAAAGTAAAATCATATATATTTTTTTCTAATCTCCGCTCAGAAGGAGCCTCCGCAATAAAAAAGCCGTTTTCGCTCACTATTCTTGTTATTTTCGGCAAAGTAATTTCAAGCAAATCCGAAGAAAAAGGCGGATCAAGAAAAATTATATCCGCTTTGTAATTGAGCTTTTTAAGAAATAAGACGACATCACAGTTGATAATTTCTAATTCAACTTTTGAATTATTTAAAATTTTTTCGACGTTTTCTTTAATCGTTTTAACGTAATTTCTATTTTGCTCAACGAAAATAACTTTTTTAGCACCTCTGCTGATAGCTTCCACTCCTATTTGCCCAGACCCAGAAAAAAGGTCCAAAAAAATAGAATTTCTGATATCAAATTGAATGATATCGAACAAAGCTTCTTTAACCCGGGAGGTTGTAGGCCTTAATTTTTTATCGGAATTAACTTTTAATTTATACCCGGCGCCCGAGCCTGAAATCACACGAGCCAATTTTACTCCCTTTCGATGCTACACCTAACAATATCCGGGATTGACTATATCAAAATACATAAATAAAATCAAATTGGTGCCCTTGTAGTTAAATGGATATAACGGGGTCCTCCTAAGACTCAATTACAGGTCCGATTCCTGTCAAGGGCACCAGTGTGATGTCAGTTAGGAGGGTGTTGCCAGAAATAGGTACATTTGTTCATAAACAGCAAAACAGGATTAGAAATTATTTCAATACTTTTCGACAAACAATATGTTTTTCTTGAAAATCTTGCGAGGTAGTAAAAGTCGATTCATTCGCTCAACTGTGT
>JAISNY010000023.1 GCA_031275995.1 Oscillospiraceae bacterium
GTCTTGAAAATCCTCGCTTCCAACATAACTCGCTTCCGCATCTCGGACACCCTTTCATCCTCTTCACCTCTTCTTTATTCTTCCCTCCTTTTCCCTTTCGTATACCTTCATGCGCTGCCAAAATGCGGGACAGGCAAAAAAATCAAAAGAAGCTTTGCCCTTGGCAGACAACGATACATGTGCAAAAATTGCGGTTGCAATTGGATATTTTAATAGATGTATATTAATTTAACAATACCAGACTGTATAAGAACAACCTGGAAATTTGTCGTCCAACATTCGAAATTACTTTTAAAGTAAAACTTGACAAACCTTAAACCGACCTCAACAAATTAATGTAAAAAAATTTTCTGAGACGATTTTAATATCAAAAATGTAAAGCAAATTCACCTTCACAAGAGCCGTTAATTCCCGCAGCATTGCCTTCATCAGCGTCGATATGAGCTGCAAGCGCAAAATGTTCGCTTATTCTCACAATCACAGATTTAAAAATCAAAGGCCTTTCCGTAAACAAATTTATAGAACCCTTGCTTCCATCACTCAAATTTAATGCTTTCGCATCCTCCGGAGTCATGTGTATATGACGTTTCGCCACTATGATACCGGAATTTAAACGAATCGACCTAGCAGCAGCAGAGATAATACAACCGGCCGAACCGTCTAAATCGCCGGATTCTCTCAAGGGGACATCAATTTTTAAATTTCTTGCATCGGTTCTAGAAATTTCAATTTGGCATCTATCGCGCTCCGGACCAAGTATTGAAATTCCTTTTAAAATATTTTTCCCGCAAACCAAATCAACTTTTTCTTCGCTTAAAAATTGACCAGGTTGAGAGAGCGCCCGTTTTACACGCAGCTCGTAACCTCTTCCAAAAAGCGAATCGATCGCGTCTCTCGAAAGATGCACGTGTCGAGCCGAAACTTCAACTAGAACTTTCATGATCAACTCCGTAGCATATTTTTAATAAGTGAAATCTCTTCACCATAACCCACCAAATCATTGGGAGTTTCTAGAATAAAAGGAATACCTCTTAAAATTTTGTTATTAACAATTTTCTCAATCGCATTGACACCGATGCTTCCCTTCCCTATTTTTTCATGTCTGTCTTTTTTGCTTCCACATTTGTTTTTGCTGTCGTTAAGATGAACTACCTTAAGTTTTTCAATTCCTAAAACTTTGTCAAATCTTTCAAGAGTTGACTCGAAATTTTCAACAACATCGTAACCTGCATCGTTAACATGGCAAACATCGAAACAAACACCAATGTTATCGGAATGCACTCCTTCGATTATTTTTCTAATTTCTTCGAAATTAGAACCAATTTCACTCCCTTTCCCCGCCATCGTTTCGATTAAAATAAACAAAGGGAAACTTCCTAAATCGCAAGCATTCAGAGCGTCAGTTATCATTTTTATACCTGTTTCGACACCTTGACCGGTATGACTTCCGGGATGGAAATTGTAATAAATTCCTGGAATAGATGCCAGTCTCATAATATCATTTTTTAAAATATTAAAAGAAAATTTTCTAATACTTTCTTTTGCAGAACACAAATTCATCGTATAAGGGGCGTGGGCGACGATATTACTAAATTTGTTTTTTGAGGAAAACTTTAAAAAATTACCTATATCATCTTCGCTAATAGACGCCGAATTACCTCCGCGCGGATTTCTTGAAAAAAACTGAAAGGTATTAGCTCCAATCGAACACGCCACCTCTGCCATACGCAAGAAGCCCCCTACTGACGACAAATGGCAGCCGATTACTAACTCCCCTCTGTTAGAAATATCCAAATCCAAAGCTTAAAACCTACCCTTTGGCACTAATTTCGGAGTGAATCCAGTATAATCACAAGAAATAAGCTCCAAATTAACTCCTTTATACTCGCCAATAAACGAACGTTTAAAAGCGTCTTTTCCGTGAACGTGACCGTAGTAGCATCTTTTTATTTCATACTTTTTTAAAACATCAAAAACATCCTCAAACTCCTCACCGCCATAAATCGGTGGATAATGCATAAAGGCTATCTTTTCGCTTTTGGAACCTTCGGCGCTTGAAAGAGATAACTCAAGCCTTTGAATTTCACGTTTACAAATTTTAACGTCATGATCTGATTGTGGACGGCAAAGCCATCCCCGGGCACCGCAAACACAAAAATCTTGAGTTTCTATCGCATTGTTATGCAGCAATTTTACGCTCTTAAAACCTGATACAGAAAAAAAATCATTAATCTTTTTAACGCTCCCCCACCAATAATCATGATTCCCCCTCATTATTATTTTTTCGCCAGGCAAAGATTCTAAAAATAAAAAATCGTCCCTAGATCCCGAAAGGTTCATTGCCCAAGAAATGTCACCGGCAATTACTACAGAGTCATATTTTGTTACAATATTTTTCCAATTTTTTTCAAGTCTGTTTGCATAATCTTCCCACCCTTCAAATACATCCATAGGCTTATTTTTACCAAAAGAAAGATGCAAATCTGATATTGCATAAAGCGAGACCATTTCCTCCTTAAAACTTAAAATCTTAAACAGCCAAAGACTGCGACCGCTTTTTCATCAAAAAACAATATAATCTCTTCCACAATATGTTGTTAGCACCAACCCTAGTCCAATGAAGGCTGCTTCAAACAACACACCACAGCGGCTCCTTCATACAAGGCCCGAGAATGAACACAATTGTCGCATATAGCCAAATTAACCCCTGAAACTTGTGGTTTAAAACTTGCAATGTTACAAACTTGACTCCCAGCCATCAACCTGTGTTGAGTACCAACTTCCGGATTAACAGCCGCCCCACCAATGACAAAATTTAAATCTTGATCCACCCTCCTCATTTGCATCAACCTCCAGAAAAGTGATTGACTCCTCCTTTTGCATTTAAATGATAATTCTAACAAAAAAAATAACATAGCTCAAATTTATATCTACCCAAACTCAGGGGCTCAGAAAAAAATAAAATAAAGGGTAAAAATTAAATTTTTTAACTCACAAAATGGAGCCCTTAAATCAGAACATGGTTTTGTGAGCTTTAAAAAAACGCGATCTCTTCCCCTTCGAACGTTTATTAAAATCAACTCCATTTTTCAAAAAAAAATCTCTTAACTCAGGTTCTATATTATGTGATTTTATTTCAACTTCAATTTCATAATCTATAGTACCGAAATAAAAGTTTTTATCAAGACAAATTACCGAATTTGCACTCCAGTTGTAAACTAAACGTAAAGTCTTAAGACTTCCCATTAAATAAGCGTCTCCGATTTCTAACTTTAAAATTTTTCTTATTTTTTCACCCTCTATAGCTTCAGGAAGAAAATCTATGGGTTCCTCGTATTCTTTACTTATAACAAGCCCATTTTCTTTATTGTCCATGTGATTTTTTATCTGCAAAAAAAATTCATCTTTTATCTTTCTTACTCTCACATTTATTTTATTGCGTTCCAAAATTTTTCCACCATCAAGATAATAAAAATTAATTTGCTCAACGGCTTTTTCAAAATCGACACTTTCAATTATCTTTTTGTACTGCTCCTCTGATATAAGACTTTTAAACTCCTTTTCAACCTCATTTACTTCATTCATAATAAACCTCCTTTCTTCATGATATCATTTACCGACGAACCTAATTATAGAAGTATTGCAAAAATAAACCTAATCATGTTTTATCTTTTTTATTGCATATTTTTCAACCCTAGAAACTTGCGCCTGACTTATTTTTAGCCTCTTTGCAACTTCGTTTTGTGTCATTCCGCTTAAAAAACGCATCGAAAGAATTAATTTTTCTCGTTTATCGAGTCCGAGTATAGCCTGACGTAGCGCAATTTCGTCGTCCCAACAAGAATCATCGTTAGAGTCTTTAATTTGGTCGATCAAGCAAACATTTTCAGAATTTTCAGAATACATTGGTTCATAAAGCGAAACCGGTTCCACTATGGCTTCCAGAGAAATCGCAACTTCTTCTTTTGA
Source organism: Oscillospiraceae bacterium (assembly GCA_031275995.1). Lineage (GTDB taxonomy): Bacteria > Bacillota > Clostridia > Oscillospirales > Acutalibacteraceae > Improbicoccus. The sequence goes on from JAISNY010000023.1 coordinate 3,970, forward strand.
AATCCCAAGCTCTTCCGCAATTTCTTCAGTGCTTGGTTCACGATTTTTTTCTGCAATCAATTTTTCTTTTACATGCATCGCTCGGTAAGCTGTGTCACGCACCGAACGGCTCACATGGATAGAACTGTTGTCACGTAAGTAACGTTTAATTTCACCTATTATCATCGGTACAGCATAAGTTGAAAATTTAGTGTTTTGTGATAAATCAAAATTATCAATGGATTTAATAAGCCCTATACAACCAACCTGAAAAAGGTCGTCAAGAGATTCGCCACGGTTAACAAACTTTTGCACGACGCTTAAAACAAGGCGTAAATTACCGTTGACAAGTTCTTCTCTTGCCAACGAATCGCCGCTCTGAGATTTCTCGAGAAGCCTGATCTTTTCCTTTTCAGGCATAACTTTTATTTTGCTTGTGTTAACTCCACAAATCTCAACCTTATTTTGCAAATTATTAACCTCATAAAAAATCCCAATCTATCTCTATAAATAATTATTGACTAATTTATGTATTTTAATTCATAAGTATTTTCAGCCTTGAATATTTACTGAGACAAATACAGACTAGTTAAAATTCAACTATTGAACTTTATTTTATGGCATTTTTTAACAAAAAAATTGATAATTATTGAAATTAGATATATTATGTACAAAAACTACGCTTTTAAATCTTCCACAGAAGGGAGGCCCGAGTTATGGCGTTAGGAAGAGGTTTGCTTGGGCAAGTGGTTTCAAGGATGCTCACAACCGTTCAATCTCAAATCAACGGGATTGCAAAATGGACCTTAAAAGTCAGCAGTGCACTAAACACCATCTCCCAAAGAATCCAGGAAAAAATAAGCAATTTCATACATCAGCTGTTAAAAAAGCCCAAAAGTAAGGATGATTATTGGAAAATTGGAGGATATTACCTCGCTAAACGTTTAGTCATGCTCACGTTAGCCTCCGTAGGGGCATCGGTATTTCTTTATATGAATGTGTTCTTCCCATATCTTGACGGTAAACTTTGGCAAGCTACGGTAAGAACTAATACTAAAAAATATTTAACATTTTCCGGAAAAGCCAAACTTTTCGACCCCAGCGGTATCCTTATTTACAAAGGGGAAATGCAGTCGGGACAAGCAGACGGTTACGGAATTCAATATGAATATGATAGCAAAAATGTAGCTTACAAAGGCAATTTCAAAGGAGACAAGTACAACGGCGACGGAGAGCTTTATAACGCTCAAGGACAGATGATTTACAAAGGCGCGTTTGAAAATAACAAATTTCAAGGGCACGGCAGACAGCTCAACAGTTTTGGAGCAATAACTTATGTTGGTTCGTTCGACTCTGGGTTACGCTCGGGAAAAGGAACTGAATACGACACTAAAACCGGATTTAAAATTTACTACGGAGATTTTGTTAACAATTTAAGAGAAGGCCGCGGAGTGGAATTCGCTTCAGATGGCGAGACCCCGATTTATGAAGGTTCATTCGTGGCCGGCAATTACAGTGGATCGGGCAAACAATATCTCGACGGTCATTTAATCTATTCAGGAACGTTTGGAAACGGAAAATATAACGGAAACGGAACTCTGTATAACAAGAGCAGCGGCGCTACTATCTATGAAGGAGAGTTTTCCAGCGGACTTTTTGAAGGCAACGGAAAACTCTATGACGAACGAAACGGAAAGATTCTTTACGAAGGCGATTTTGTTAAAGGTCTAAAGAACGGCAGCGGAAAACTTTATGACACTATGGGCGAAATAGTTTACAATGGCGAATTTAAAAGCGATTCCGTAAATTTCTTGTCAATAATTGGTAAAAAACGTGATGAAATAATCCAAAAGTTTGGTAATCCTAATTCGACCACGCAAATCGATGAAAGAGAATTTTTGTTTTATGCTGGTGTGAACGGCGTTATAATTAACTCCTTAAGCAACGAAGCAGGCGGCGAGTATATATGCGAGCGAATTTTAATTCACCCGAATCAGGAATTTATGGGGCTAAGTGAAAAAATCACTTCAACCGAACTTCACCAAAAGCTGGGCGATCAATATTCAATCACGGATTTTTCGGCACCAAATTACTACCAGAAAGCTTTTTCGCTTCTTAACGTTAAAATAAGTGATGTCTCAAATATTCCGAGCAGTAAATATATATTTGATAAATATTATCTAAGATTAATGTTCAGTGCCTCACATTCTCAGATGGTTTGCATAGAAGTAGGCAGCACCGTTTAATTTCCCTATGCCAAATTTAATCCACCATCTTCAGACAGTTCTTTAATAATTAAACAAAAGTATATGCATGGAGAATACAATCCATAACATAAAACATCAACTAAACAACCCTGCACAGGGGGTTGGTGTTTACGGCTAAAATCCGTTAAATTATTTTAAAGATTTTGTTATTTTAGTTAGTCTGATTCAACATATCCTCTAATCATTTTTTCTGTTACACCACTTGAGGTTCGACAAAAATATCCAGCAGCCCAAAGATGACTACCCCAGTATCTCTTTATTAAGTTCAGGAAATTCGGGTTGCAAAATTTCTGAACTTTTTCCTTTTAAGTATTGAACCATTCTGCTAACTGACAATGTTAGTGGACAAGATATTAGCATATGAATATGAATATGAATATGACTTCGACGATGTTTCCGTGAACCATCGTTATTCCGCGAATTTCACAACCTTGCCTTATTATTTCTCTTAACTTATCGGCAATTTCTGCTCTTTCTTTTTTCTTTTTTGTTCTATTTTGAAGGCTTGGGAGCATTAATGCTCTAACGTACGGAATTTATTGTTCCCAATATCCGATAATGAAAATCTGATTGAAATGGAAATAAGTATAGATCAATTAACATTTTTTTCAAAAAAACAACCCCTGTGTATGTACCCATTTTTTTGCTATAATCATACCTCAAATCAAATTCATAAGTATCAGGGCCGGAATACCAAACATAAGGTTTGTAATTTTTACTCCAAATATACTCAAATGCATCACCCTTAAAACTTTTCCACAAACACTCATGAATCCACTGACTTTATCCGTAAGGCTCATAGCAATCCAAACCTAAGAACCCTTATTAAAACTTCATCCCGTATCCACTTTTATGATCAAAACTTCCAAGATCAAGAAACAGAACTCTTACAGCATCTGATGTTCCAAGAGCACTTGCTGTTGGCGTATTTGCTGAGAAACAAATTAACGAAAAAAACAACCCGAATACAAAAAAACTAATTTTCTTAAAAATAAAATACATCTTTTTCCCCTTTCAAAAAATAGTATAAAAACATTTTAGGCTGCGTACTAAAGTAAGTATACGAATAAATCAAAGAGGAAAAACTAATCATGAGGTGATTAGAACGAACAAATGTCCAAGATGTGAAAACGAATTGTATTGGAAACGCGGATTTTCAAGGCTCGAGAAAAAAAGATAAACGTGTAAAAATGCAATTACACCTACATAATTGGAAAAATGTGGAAGTATTCAGACGCACAAAAGAAAGAAACACTCAGGTATCACAACGAAAGAATCACGTTCAGAGTAATTGAAAGATTTCTGCATATCGGCCACAACTCGGTGGGTCGTTGGGTCAAAGAAGCGACCGGCAAAATCAAAAGAATTGTAAGTCGACCTCAAAAGGATAAAAGAAGAAAATCAAGGGCGCGTTGCCGTAGTTTAAAAATTGCCGTATCACGCATTATGAAATCATTGATAGATTTAAAACCATGAAATTGAAATCTGCTACAAATTCGTCGGAAACGTAAACCTTCCTCACATGTCGAGAAGGGTAAAACATCAAATGCTAAGAGTTTTCCGCAGGGAAGAAAATCAAAAACGCGTTGCCGTAGGTTAAAACGAATGATATGAATAACCGTAGCATTAAAACGAGCAAAAACACTTCAAAATCAGGGTGAGGATTCTAAAATGTTTGTTGAGTGAAAA
>JAISNY010000024.1 GCA_031275995.1 Oscillospiraceae bacterium
TCCTCCTGCCGATCCTGCTGCCCCTCCTCCCGTCGATCCGTGGGCACGCCTCTATGGCCGTCGTGCCGTTGCTGCAGTTCCTCCTGGCAGTGCCCCTGCTCCTGCCGCTCCTCCTGCTCCTCCTCCCGTCGATCCGTGGGCACGCCTCTATGACCGTCGTGCCGTTGCTGCAGTTCCTCCTGCCGCTCCTCCTGCCGATCCTGCTGCCCCTCCTCCCGTCGATCCGTGGGCACGCCTCTATGGCCGTCGTGCCGTTGCTGCAGTTCCTCCTGGCAGTGCCCCTGCTCCTGCCGCTCCTCCTCCTGCCGCTCCTCCTGCTCCTCCTCCCGTCGATCCGTGGGCACGCCTCTATGACCGTCGTGCCGTTGCTGCAGTTCCTCCTGGCAGTGCCCCTGCTCCTGCTGCTCCTGCTCGTACCGGTTTGTGGGCACGCCCCGTTGCTACAGCCCCTAAAAAAGGTATTTAGAGAATAAAGTATAGACTTTTTCGCATTATCAAATATAAAGAACGTCAATCGACGTTCTTTTTTTATAATTTGAATAAATTTCTAGTCATTTTGATAAGAGATTTGAAATAATTTCTGATTCTGTTTTGCTGTTTATGAACAAATTTACTTATTTTTAGCAATGTCTTCCAAAATTATAGCTTGAATTAAAGTTCTAAAATTGTTAAAGTCATCATATTGTTTTTTGAAATTAAAAAATTCTAAATTTTTGAGGATGCAGGAAGTTGATTTTGTTTTCGAAATTTTTTCTTGATTTTTTGCTGGCTCTGATACTTATAACGTGTGTTTTTTCAGGCTTCAAACAGGGAATTATACGTTCACTTATTAATTTTGTAGGCTCGGCGGTTGCGGTTATCGTTTGCACTGTGAGTTCTCGAAGCGCAGCTGTTTGGATTTATGATTCCTTTGCAGAAAAATTAACTGTTCATTTAATCAAAAAAATATTTACCGCCGGAACCAATAATTCGTTTCAAATAAAAGGCTGGGTTGAGCTTCCCACTATTCTGCGTAGCTTTTTGGAAAAATACGGGATAAATTCCGAAAATATTGTTTCTTATTCTAATTTTGGCGAAGAAATGTTTCAGATGATTGTTTCGGCAGTTTCGCCGGCAATTATAGGATTCATCGAATTAGTTTGTGCTTCAATTATTTTTATGATAGTCATATCTCTTGTAAGAATAATATCGAGATATGCGAGCAGACTTTTTAAAATTCCTGTTCTTGCTCAGGTAAATGGATTTTTTGGCGCAGTTTTCGGAGTATGCAAAGGTGCATGCGTAGTATGGTTGATTGTCGCCATGATAAGACTTTTTACTGAATTTTTTGGAATGCCTTCAAGTTTGATTCTAAAAAATATTCTGGAATCTTCCGTTATTTTTAAACTTTTATATAATTTCGATCCCATAGGGTTGGGGCAATTATTTAGCGGTGCGAAAAGTTCAGTTTATGAAATTTTACCATTAGGAGGTAGCAAAAGAAAAAATAGCTTGAGTTTTAATCTGAAAAATTTTAAATTATAGTTCATGCTTATGAAGCTGCCTGGAAAGACATTAAAGAATTTAACTATTCCGAACATACTTTCTATTCTTCGGTTGGTTTTGTTGTTCCCTCTTTCAAAATTGATTCTTCAAGATCGTTTTTATGAGGCCGGTAAGCTCCTTGTGATTTCAGCGCTAACGGATTTTTTAGATGGTTTTCTTGCCCGTATTTTGCATCAGCAAACTAAATTAGGAATGATTCTTGATCCAATATCCGATAAAATTACCATTTTGACAGTAATAATTTGTATTGGAATTAAAATTCCACAAATAGGTCCCTTTGTGGCGATTTTAATAACAAAAGAGGTATGCATGCTTTGCGCCGGGGCTTGGTTAATGAAAATTAAATATACTCCGCTTAAGGCAAAGTGGTACGGAAAGATTGCAACAGTGTTTTTTTATTTTTCTTTATGGGTTATAGTCACCTTTAAAGCGCTGTGGGATATTGAAAGTCAGTTTGTAGCCATCGTTATGATGTCAATTACCACTTTACTAATGGTTTACGCTTTGGTAAGATACTCCCGAGAATTTTTTGAAATCGTCAGACGAATTAGATCTGTAAAGAAAAAATAAATTTTGGATTTAGGGTAAAATATAAAAATGGAACGTCTTTAGTTTTGGGAGCGTAGTTTATGTTATGTTCAATTTGCAAAAAGCAGCCTGCGGTGATTTTTTTTTCCATAGGCGAAAAAATGTCAAAGCCAAAGGGCATCTGCAAAAGGTGTGCTAGAAAGATGAATTCTGATTTTATAGATGGATTAGTAAAAGATATACGTACTCCGGAGCTTGACGACATGGGGTTAGGCGGAAAACTTCTGGCTATGTTTTCTTCCAACCTTGATGTTCAAGACCTCCAAGAAGGGCTTGAATCGATGGGTGGAGCGGCAGTTTTCCCTTTTAAGGGCTGGTTCCAGGAGCCTTCTGTTTCACGTAGCCAAGAACCCAAAAATGAAAGAAATATCTTCGAGAAAACTAAACGTAACCAAAAAAAAAAATTTATAGAAATGTACTGCGATGTCTTAACTAAAAAGGCACGTGCCGGTAAGCTTGACAGAGTTATAGGGCGCGAGGAGGAGCTTGAACGCGTCATTCATATTTTGTGCCGCAGAACAAAGAACAATCCTTGTCTCATGGGCGAGCCCGGGGTAGGTAAAACTGCAATCGCCGAGGCTTTGGCCTTAAGAATTGTCTCAGGCAAGGTTCCTTTAAGGCTCAGGGGCAAAGAGATCTGTCTTCTTGATTTAACCGCGTTGGTTGCGGGAACGCAGTTCAGAGGTCAATTTGAAGCCAGAATAAAGGGGCTGGTAGATGAAGTTAAAGCTGATGGAAACATTATATTGTTTGTAGACGAAGTTCATAATCTTGTGGGAATCGGTGATTCCGAAGGTTCTATGAACGCAGCTAACATTCTTAAACCAGCACTTTCGCGCGGAGAAATTCAGGTTATCGGTGCGACTACGTTTAAAGAATATAGAAAATATATTGAAAAAGATTCCGCTCTGGAACGCAGATTTCAACCGGTTAAGGTCGTAGAGCCTTCGCTAGAGAAAGCGACTCAGCTTTTAAATGGCATAAAAGAATATTACGAGATATATCACAGGGTTAAAGTCCCCGAAAACCTTATAAGCAGAATCGTAGTGCTTTCAGAACGATATATCATGGATAGATTTTTGCCGGATAAAGCAATAGATCTTTTGGATGAATCCTGCGCTTACACTGCGTTGGCAAACAAATCTTTAGAAAATTTTGATAAAATAAACATAGAAATTGAAGAGTTCAGGGCCGAGCTTGATTCCCTTCAAAGTGTGCCGCAGGCTCAGACTGAGCAGAATGTTAATGAAGATGAAAAAGCGAAAGTTGATTATGAACGAATTGCAAAAGTCAAATGTGAAATCGCGCAGCTTACTGAAGAGGCCCAAAAAATTAAACCTAAGGCTCTTGGAGGCGTCGTTACCGAAGATGAAGTGGCAAGAGTAATTGAACTCTGGACCGGGATCCCGGCCACTAAAATAGCCCAAAGCGAATTCAAGAAGCTTGAGTTTTTAGAGGAAAAAATAAAAGGGAAAATAAAAGGTCAAGATAGTGCAGTGGAACTGGTCTGTTCGGCTATCAGAAGAAATAGGACTCGTATTAGCCCCAAGATTTTACCGGCTTCTTTCATTTTTGTAGGTCCTACTGGAGTCGGTAAAACTGAGCTTGTTAAGGTGCTTTCAAAAGAACTTTTTGATACTCCGGATAACTTAATCCGCTTGGATATGTCAGAATTTATGGAAAAGCATTCCGTATCTCGTGTGATAGGCTCTCCTCCAGGATACGTAGGCTATGACGAGGCGGGTCAGGTTACCGAAAAAGTTCGGCAAAGGCCATATTCGATAGTTTTGTTTGATGAAATTGAAAAGGCTCATCCTGATATTCTTAATATACTCTTGCAAGTTCTTGACGAGGGCAAGGTAACCGATGCTCACGGACGCGTTGTTAACTTTGAAAATACGGTAATTGTGATGACTTCCAACGCGGGAAGCGACCAAAAGGTAGGAGTTTTGGGGTTCGGAAAAAATGAAAATGAACTTAACAAAGAAAAAGCTTTAAAATCACTTTCTGAATTTTTAAGGCCTGAATTTTTAAGTCGGGTAGATGAGATAGTTGTGTTTAACAGTCTTAGAAAGCAAGATTTAATCAGTATTGCCCGATTGACTTTGGACGAATTTGCAAAACATTCACGCGAAAAAGGCGTGGAGTTTACTTACGATGAAAAGTCTCTTATCGTCCTGGTTGAGAAACTTAAAAATGATAAAAACGGTGCGCGTGGGATAAAAAATTTAATCAGAAAAGAAGTTGAAGATAAATTGGCCTCTTTGATAGTCCATTCAGGTACATTTGACATCGGAGCCGTCAGGCTTGAGAATGAAAATGACCTTCAAGTAGTAAAATCTGCAACTTGAAAGAAGGTAGCAATTATGGAAAAAAATTTTTTAGAGTTAGGTCATATAGTTAAATATCTTGAATTAAAGACTGTTTGGAGCGATGGAGATTCTGGTAAAGTAAAAATTATTTCGCGCCATATCAACCGTCTTGGCCTTGATTTTATAGGTTCTATCAGTGAATTTGACGCAAGCCGGATTATGATTTTTGGCGAGAGCGAGCGTGTTTTCTTGGATAAGCTTGAATCAAGTGAAGTTTTGAAATCGGTGACTATTGTCTTTAAATTGAAGTTTCCTGCGCTTTTTGTTACTCGCGGAATTGAGCTTAGGGAAGAAGTGATAGTTGTAGCTAAAAAATATTCAATCCCGGTTTTTGTTTCTGACTTGAGTACCGTTGATTTTGTAAGCAAGCTGAGCGGATTTCTTGATAAATATCTAGCACCGAGAGTTACTTTGTCCGCTGGTTTTATAAGCGTTCATGGGGAAGGTGTTTTAATAATCGGTGAAAGCGGAATAGGGAAAAGTGAAGTTGAACTAGAACTTATAAAACGCGGTCATAAGTTTATAAGCGACGATATAACGGAAATCAGGGTGCTTTCGTTTGATTCTCTTCTTGGATTTGCTCCCAGTAACATTAGTAAATTCATTGAGGTACGTGGAATTGGAATAATTAATGTTCAGCAGCTTTTCGGAATTGATGCTATCCAGCGTTATGAGCGGATAGGGATTGCAGTGAGTTTAGAGGAATGGGACAATGAAAAAGAATACAGTCGTTTGGGAGATCAAGATAAATATATAGAAATTCTTGGTATCAAAATTCCATACATGGTAATTCCTGTAAAGCCTGGGAAAAATTTAGCTGTAATAATTGAGGTTGCGGCTATGAATAACAAGCTTAGGAGTTTCAAAATAGATCCTTACAATGATTTGATGAACCAATTGGGGATGGCGGATAAATTCGTAAGAAGGGAACCAGTTAAAGTTAAGAATAATTTTTTGGAACTCACGCAGCCTTAAATTTTAAGGGAGGATGGTTTGTGAAAATAATTTCAGATATGCATTGTCATACGGTTGCTTCGGCTCATGCTTACAGTACTCTTTTCGAAAATGTGAGAATGGCAAAAAAGAGGGGTTTGTGGGCTAACGCAGTGACAGATCACGTAGGAGGGATACCTGGAGCTCCAGGGCCATGGTATTTTGAAAATATGAGCATACTTCCTCGTGAAATTAAGGGAGTTAAAATTTTAGCAGGAATGGAATCTAATGTTGTAAATTCCTCCGGAGAACTTGACATTCCTTATTTGAAAGGCGACCCTCTAAATTGGGTTGTTGCATCTATGCATGAAGTTACGTTTAATGGTACGCATGGTTTTGATGATTGCACATCCGCTTGGCTTGGAGTTGCAAAAAATCCTCTTGTTAACGTAATTGGTCATAGTGGAACGCCGGGGTTTGAGTACGATTATGAAAAAGTAATTCCGATTTTTGGAGAAAATGGAAAACTTGTTGAAATTAATAACAGTTCTCATCGTGTACGAGGCATCGAAAGCGTAAATAACTGTAAAAAAATTGCTTCTATCTGCAAGAAACATTGTGTCCCGGTGATTGTCAATTCAGATTCGCACATTTGCTCTCATGTAGGTTGCTTTGATTCGGCTCTTGATATGCTTGAAAGCATTGATTTCCCGGAAGAACTAGTAATAAATTCAGCGGTGAACAGGTTCAAAAAGTATCTTGAAAGTTATACAAATTATTTTGAAATGGAATAAATTTTGTTCATTGTCGTTATGATTTACTATAGTGTTCTCTTGAATTATTCGTAAAAAAATTTTGTTGCGTAATCTTAAAAAAATGAACCTCAGCGTATGTTAACATAAATTACTTTAAAATGGAATAGATTTTATTTTATTATGGATTCTATTGAATTATTTGCAAAAAAATTGTGTTGCGTAGTCTTAAAAAATGAACCTTTAATGTTGCATACAAGTTTTAAAATCGGTGGAGCCGCCGACCTTTTTTTGTTTGTTCCAAGTGTTTTCGCACTTAAACGTATACTTCAGGAACTATCCCGCAGGGATTTAAATTTCTTCGTTATAGGATGCGGGACAAATTTGCTTGTGTCGGATGAAGGGTATCGAGGAGTGGTAATAAAACTTACAGGGGATTTTAAAAAGGTAAAATTGATTGATGGAAATAGGCTTGAGTGCGGTTCATCTGTACCTCTGGCGAGTGCTTGCAGAGAGGCGCAAAGTATGGGACTTTCTGGCCTTGAGTTTGCCTGGGGGATTCCAGGAAGCTGCGGTGGTGCGGTTTATATGAATGCGGGCGCCTATGGTAAAGAAATATCACAGGTTGTTCAATCTAGCGTTCACGTTGATGCAACCGGCAAAGAATTTATGGTCAATGCTGAAAATCTTAATTTTTCCTACAGAAAAAGTTTTTACACTAAAAAAAACTTAGTCATAACTTCTGTTGTTTTTAAGCTGGAAAAAGGTGACCCTAAAGAAATAAAACAAAAAATGCTTGAAATCATACTTCGAAGGAAAAAAAAACAACCATTGGAATTCCCTAGTGCAGGAAGCGTATTTAAACGTCCCCCCGGTTATTACACAGGTACTCTTATTCAAGAGTGTGGTTTAAAAGGCAAACGTATCGGTGGTGCATGCGTGAGCGAAAAACATTCCGGTTTTATAATCAACGTTGAGAAAGCTTCCTGCAACGACGTCCTGCTTTTGATAGACCACATAAAGAAGACGGTTTATAAACATTCAGGAGTCAATCTTGAATGTGAGATTAGAATGCTATGAAAATTTTTTAAGTCAAATTATTGATGATATTTGTGATTGTTCAAGAGTGCCGCTCACAAATTAGTTAGGCCGTATGAAATAATAAAAGATGGAAGTATGTTATGCAATTGTTTATAAGAATTTAGTTTTATTTATGTTAAGATACGTTAAAAGTGATCAATCGCGTGATACAATTTCCGGTTTGTGGAGAAAAATCAAACAATTTGAAGAGTTTTCTTCTTGCAATTTCGTCTTCAATCATGCCATCCCTAAAGGTTTTGCATCCATCCACGATGAATAATTCTAAATTATTATTCCTTTAGCGGCAAAATTTGTTATAACAAAAACATTTTGAATTTTTTCTATTGTTTGAAATGGTTCAATAATGGCATAATATGTCGATTCATGATGCTCAACCGATTTTATCGTTCCTACTTTTAATCCTTTAGGATAAATTCCGCTGGCTCCGGACGTAGTCACGATGTTCCCCGCTTCCATAGCGTCTGAAGAACAAAGATTTATTGCTTTGGTAAGATTCTTAATACTTAGTTCTTTGGTTCCTGAAATGATACCCGAGTTCCCTGTAACTGAATCTGTTACTCCGAGGTTGCAATCTGAGGCAAAAATTGTTTTAACCGTACTTGTGTAAGGTCCGACGCGGCAGAGCCAGCCTAAGAATCCTTTTTCAGTTATAACCGAATCACCTATAGAGGCTCCTTTTTTGCTACCACAGTCAAGCAAAAAATGGCTGTCTTTCATGAAGGGTACACTGCCTAAAGACTTTGCGTATATAAATTTCATTTCTGGATTTTCTTTCTTAATTCCAAAATATTTAAATAACCGGGCGTTTTCTCGCCTGATTTCATAATTGTCTGCAATCATATCTCTGAGCCTTCCGTTTTCTCTTTCTAAGGATCTAATTTTTTCTTTCGCTTCCCTTGAAATTTTAATTTCCTCAATCAGACCTTTGAAGGAATCAGTAAACCAACAGATTCCATTTGCTCCGAAAGAAAGCGTTGCGTCGGCAGCCGAAGATATCATATTCGACGGATAAGTAGAAAAAAACAAAATAAACCCAGCTAAAAACGAAGCGCAGCCAATTAAGAGTTTTAAATTTTCTTTATTAAACTTATGCGTAAAAACCACCGGCCGTATAATACTGTAACGCTGAAAATATTTCAAAATTTAAAGGAAACTCATGATAAAATAGAGTCAAAAAATATAAAATGTATCAGAAGTAAAAACTTTGGCAGGCAAAGATGATAGATTCACTTAAAATTTTTAACGCTTATTCGCTTCTGAGATTTGTCATTTAAATTCGTAAACATTAATATATTAACATTGAAGCAAAAAGAATTATAAATTATTTTTGTAAGGAAGAAATGGAAAATACATTTAAAGTTAAGCATTCATTTGCTGTTGGTGCAATAATAATTACAGTTGGCATGTTAGCTGTTAAGATTTTTGGGGCGATTTTCAAAATTCCTTTGATGTCCATGTTGGGCGGAGAAGGCAGCGGGTATTTTACGGGTGCTTATAATCTTTACAATCCTATTTATGCGCTTTCGACGGCAGGTTTACCAATTGCGATTTCAAAACTTGTTTCTGAAAGCATTGCAATGGGAAGATTCAAAGATGTAAGAAAAATACAAAAAATCTCAGCCCCGATGTTCATGATAACCGGCGTCATAGGGTTCGTACTTATAATTTTTGGAGCGTTCTTATATTCTAAACTATCAAAATCTCCAGGTTCGCTTTATTCGGTATTTATGCTTGCTCCGACCCTGTTTTTTTCTTGTTTAACTTCTACCTACCGCGGGTACTATGAAGGGTTACGAAATATGACTCCGACAGCGGTTTCTGAAGTTGTGGAGTCTTTGGGAAAAGTTGTTTTTGGACTTTCTCTTACATATTTTGTAAACTGGTATGCGCTTAATGAGTTTAATTTAACAGGTAGTGTTTGGGGTAAAATATTTGGAAGCGAGCAAGAATTAAGAGCCTACATTTTACCATTTGCTTCGGCTGCGGCAATTTTAGGAATTGCAATAAGTGCTGCACTGGGCTTTATATATATATATGTCAGACACAAAATTAAGGGCGACGCAATAACTATTTCACAGTTGAATTCCTCTCTGCCAGCACGCCCTGGAAAACAAATTTTAAAATCATTGCTGAGCATTTCCACTCCAGTCGCACTTGGAGCTATCGTTATGAATGCGGCTGGAGTTGTTGATTCAATATTGATTCAACGCAGACTTGCGGACATTGTTTCTAAAAATCTACCGCGTCTGTTAGGGGTTTACGGCAGCCTTTTACCTCAAAACACGATAGACCGCGGAGTAACCCATATATTTTTAGCCGGTTGTTTTGGTTACACGTCGACAATAATAATGTTGTTACCAACTGTAGCTCAAGGGGTTGCAATAAGCACTTTACCAACTATGACAGCCGCTTGGGTAAGCGATAGCAAGAAAGGGATTCAAAAAAACATTGAAAAAATAATTAAACTTACAGCAATTGTTTCGATTCCAATGGGCGTAGGACTTTCAGTTTTGGCCTATCCGATTATGGATTTGATATACAATACTTTTGGATCAGGAACCCAACCGGGAGAAATTTATATTGGTGCGAGTATAATGGCAATAGCAGGAATCGGTGCCGTGTTTACGTCATTGAGCACACCGATATGCAGCATGCTTCAAGCAATCGGGAGAGCGGATCTACCTGTTAAGATTTTAAGCGTTGGCGTTGTGATTAAAGTAATTTTAAATTATATTTTAGTTGGTATACCGGAAATAAACATCCAAGGAGCTGGTGTTGGAACGCTTGTTTGTTACATTTTTGTATTTTCTTGTGCTTTATGGCAACTTTGCAAAAACGCTAAGGTAAGAGTAGATCCTCTCATATTTTTAAAGCCCGCAATTTCAGCTCTCATATGTGCTTTTTCAGCTTACGCTTCACTTGGATTATTTATTAAAATGTCAATTAACTATAAATTTTCCACAGTTTTGTCAATCATAATTTCATGTTTAATTTACGTTATTGCGCTTTTTGTTACACATGCTGTCGATTACGAGGATATTCGAACCTTGCCCAAGGGTGAAAACTTAGCAAGAACACTTAAAAAATTGGGTTTGATCTAGAATCTAACTTAACTACAATACAATACTAAAATGTAAAACTTTTGTTTTTACAAGGTCTGTCATCCCGATTAATTGCAATAACTCACAAAAAATCCTTTAATTTTTTAGTCCTACTCGGATGCCTAAGCTTGCGCAAAGCCTTTGCTTCTATTTGACGGATCCTCTCGCGGGTAACGTTAAATTCCTTACCAACTTCTTCTAAAGTTCTGCTGCGTCCGTCAGGGATTCCAAAACGAAGCCTGAGCACTTTTTCTTCTCGCGGAGTTAAAGTATCAAGAACCTCAATGAGCTGCTCTCTCAAAAGAATATGAGTAGCTTTTTCAGAGGGTGAAACCACATTTTCATCGGCGATAGTGTCGCCAAAATGTCGTTCTTCGTCTTCCCCCACGGGAGTTTCTAAAGAAATTGGCTCTTGGGTCATTTTGACTGATTCCTTAATTTTTTCCACAGGCATGTCCAACTCACGTGCAATTTCCTCGGGAGTCGGTTCCTGACCATTATTGTGAAGCAAAAGTCCTGCGACTCTCTTTATTTTATTGACGGTTTCTGCAACATGTACGGGGACTCTTATGGTTCTCGATTGATCCGCAATCGACCTAGTAATAGACTGCCTAATCCACCAAGTAGCATAAGTTGAAAACTTAAACCCTCTAGCATGGTCAAAACGCTTAACCGCTTTCATTAAACCCAAATTGCCCTCTTGAATTAAATCAAGGAATGGCACTCCACGACCAACATAGCGCTTAGCAATACTTACAACCAATCTCAAATTCGAACGCATGAGTTGTTCTTCCGCTTCGCAATCGCCTTCTGAGATTCTTAAAGCCAAATCAATTTCTTCTTCAGACGTAAGCAACTTGTATTTCCCGATATCTTTAAGGTAGATTTTTACAGGGTCATCAAGTCCGACTTCCTCTAAAACAGTGTCTTCCGTTTCTTCCGTTGATTTAAAACTTGAGGTCACCGAACTGATGTCAATATCTTCGAACTCTTCATGAATTTCAACACCTGCAGATTCTATGGAATCATAAAGCTGTTCAATCTGTTCCGGGTCAAAATCCAGATCGCCCATAGCATTAAGAATTTCATTCCCACTAATGTGACCTGAAATTCTACTTCGTTCCAACAAAGACCTGACTACATCTTCTTTTGTTTTTGGTGCTTGATTCGAACCCGAAGAATTCGAAAGCGTTCTTGAAGTAGTACTATCAATAATTTTTTGTTTTTTCTTTGAAGCCATTCTTTTAAGCCTCCCACCCCCAAGATGCTATCTCGCACTTTGGAATCTCTCAACATTTAACGATGCACCAAACCAGAATTACCAACATTAACTTTCATGATTATAAAACGTTATAACATACATAGGCACTAAGCTGCAAAACATAGCCCCATTCCCTTGTTATTTTAAAATCATCTCCCGACTTTTAGGATTATACTTTATCTTTTGGAATTTTTCAATACATTTATGTATTTAAATGCCAAATTTTTGTCGATGTGTTCGCAATTTTTCAACTCACTAAATTGTTTTTCCCTTTTAAGCATCGTAACATACTCCTGGAATTCATTACTTGAAATAACTAAAGAACCTGGTGTGTTAAGCATTTTAGCTATTTTTCCAATTTGATTTAAATTTAAATCTTTTGAAATCGAACTGATATCAATTTTTTCACCCTTCAAAGCTAAATCTAAAATAATAACAAAAACAAGTTTTCCAAAATCAGTAACAAAATCATCACGAGAGAGAGAAGATAACACATCTTCACTGCATCCGTGAACAATTATATACGATATTAAAATTTGTTCAATATACTCCGCCCGAGAGCTTAAATCTTTAGGTAAATTATTTTTTAACGAAAAGCTTTTATCGCTTTGTTTATTTTGAATTTTGGTCCCGGATTTTATGCTACCTTTTATAATTTTTTCAAGTTGAGCCTTCAGAGCTGACTTTTGTACTTCAACTTCCATAGAGAGTTTAGATAGATAAATATCCTGCTCAACAGGCGCAAGCAGTTCTGACAAAAGTTTCAAAGTTTTATTTATGAACTTAACCTTTTCGTCAGAATTTTCAAGATTGACTTCAGATTTTAATTTTGAAATTGAATATTGAATATCATTTTCGGAGCCTTTAATTAAGCTTTCAAAATAAATTTTTCCTTTTTCCCCGTACATGCTAAGGAATTCATCGGGATCTTTTGCTTTAGGAATTGAAATAACTTTAGGTGAAATACCGTTATTTCTTAGTATTTTAATTGCTCTTTCCGTAGCTTTTTGGCCGGCTTCGTCAGAATCGTACGAAATAAAAACCTCTTCAGAATATTTTAAAAGAAGCTTTGCCTGCTGGTTTGTTAACGATGTTCCGAGTGTAGCCACTGTACCGGTAAAACCGGCTTGATGGAGTGAAATTGCATCCATGTATCCTTCTGTTAGCAAAATTCTCTTTTCTGAATTTTTTTTGGCAAAATTTAGTGCGAATAAATTTAGACTTTTCTTAAAAACGGGAGTATCTGAAGTGTTAAGATATTTGGGATTCGCATCTGTTAAGGTGCGCCCTCCGAAAGCGATAACGTTTCCTCGCAAATCGATGATTGGGAAAATAATTCTGTTAAAGAATCTATCCAAGATTTTACCGTTTCGCGATCTAATTGCCGTGCCAGACAAAATTATATTTTCCTGTGAATACCCTTTAGAAATTAAATGTTTTACCAAAGAAGAATATGAATTATTGGAGTATCCAATTCCGAAATATTTTATAGTATTAAATTTGATTCCTCTACCTAACAAGTAATTGAGACCGATTTTATTAGGATCAGACAACAAATTTTTATGAAAGAATCTGGCGCTTTCACGATTAATCTCGTAAATCACATTTTTCTTTGAAATTATTTCATCGTAACCATCTGAATCTGGGACTTCAATTCCGGCACGCCGAGCAAGGAATTGTACAGATTCTATGTAATTGAGATTTTCAACCAAACGGATGAACGTAATAACATCACCGCCCGCTCCGCAGCCAAAGCAGTAGAATGAATCGCTGCTGGGATAGACACAAAAAGATCCCGTTTTTTCCGTATGAAAAGGGCAAAGTCCGACATAATTTTTACCTTGTTTTTTAAGGTTAACATAAAGCGAAACGACATCGACGATCTCGTTACGTTCCTTTATTTTGTCTAAAAATTCAGATTTAAACATAATGACTCATTTTAAGATTAAAGATTTTTGAACAAAAATACCGATGAATATCGCCGTTATAAAAATACTTACTTTGTCTTTTGAAAATATTAAAAATGCATCGGAAACTCTTTCTGATTTTTTACTTCGCTTAAATTTACAGCCCAAGATTAAATGATTTTGGAATAAAAATGTTGCTAAAAGTTGCTATTGCGAAATCGTCCGTCATTCCCGCAATGTAGTCACAAACAGCACGATCCGGCCCGTCAGAGTTGGCCACTGCTTGGTTTTCAGGAGGCAATCGATGCACGTTTTTCATGAAATAAATGTAAAGAGACTCAATTAAAAAGTTAACGTTATGTTCTTCGCTCGATTTCAATTTAGAATAAACTTCGCTGTGCATAAACTGATGAACTTCATCGAAAGCAATCTGAAGTTCTGGTTCCATACAAGGAGTATCCAAGGAGCTTCCATTTACAACTGAACTTATCATTGTATCAAGTCTTTGTGAATATTTTGTGCCAACAATTTTAATGAAATTTTGAGGTATCTCTTCGAATTTGATTTTTTCGGCCCTAATTGCATCGTCGATATCATGGTTTATATATGCAATTTTATCGCAGACTCGAACCAAACGTCCCTCAAAAGTTTTAGCCCAACGACCGCCAGTGTGGCACAAAATTCCATCTTTGACTTCTTCGGTCAGATTAAGTCCTTTTCCGTCCTTTTCAAGCTTTTCAATTAATCTTACGCTTTGCTCGTAATGCCTGAATCCTAAAGGGCAAACCAAGTTCAAGGATCTTTCACCTGCGTGCCCAAACGAAGTATGACCAAGGTCGTGACCAAGCGAAATTGCTTCAACAAGATCTTCATTCACTCTTAGAGCTCGTGCGGCAGTGCGTGCAATCTGTGAAACTTCAAGCGTATGAGTAAGGCGGGTACGAAAATGGTCGCCTACCGGAGCAACAAAAACTTGGGTTTTTCGCTTAAGCCTTCTAAACCCTTTGCTGTGAATGATTCTATCTCTGTCGCGCTGGAATTCTGTTCTTAAGTCACAAGGCGGCTCAAAACGGCTTCTTCCCAAAGTTTCAGAAGAAAAAACAGCACGGGAAGAAAACGCAAATCTTTCTATTTTCTCGGTTATCTTTCGGGCATTCAAACTAAATCACACACAAAAATAATCCTCGCTATAAATCTTTAATTCAAATATCGCTGGATTCAAAAAATGCTTCTTCTAAATTCATCAAAACCATAAAATCGATTTAAATCAAACTTCAAAATAATCCTCACCAGAAATACTAAAATTAAAATTACCGGAAGAAGATTCAAAAAGCTTTTCTTCTAACTTATCAAAATCAAGTTTATAACAACAAAAATTTGATTTTACACATTCAGAATAAACAACACTTAAAATCTTGGCTTTAAAAAAAGATAAAACATTCGAAAACTTTTTTAAAAAACTATAGTCGAATTTGGTGTTGCAAATAATACAAAGTCTTAAAATCTTAAGCCCACACCCATCAACTGCCATCTGAGCGCCACGCGTGTACGCCTTTACCACGCCGCCTATGCCCAGAAGCGTACCTCCGAAATAACGCACAATCACTACTAGAGCATTTTTTAACTCATAAGATTTTATAATTTTTGCAACAGGTTCTCCCGCCGAACCCCTTGGTTCTCCATCCCCGCAGAATTTTCGATACCCATCACACAAAGAAAAAGCATAAACATAATGCTTTGCCCCGAAATAACGAGACTTAATTTTATCAATCTCTAAAATAGCTTCATCTTTGGATTTTACCGGGATGCCAAAACAAATAAAACGAGAAGATCTTTCTTTGAATTCGTTCTGGAAATATCTCCTGAAAGTTTTATATTCCAGTTTTGTTTTGCTCAATTTGCTCCATACGCCTTTTGAATCTATCTACCCGCCCGCCTGTGTCTACAAATTTCTGCTGCCCGGTAAAAAACGGATGACACTTGGAACAGATTTCCACACTTCCACTTTCTCGAGTGGATCTAGTTTTGATCACATTGCCGCATGCACATTTAAATTCTGCCTCTTCATAATTTATGTTGTCAAAATTGAATATCTTAACATTTGAGACCGATTTAACATTCTTAACATTACCTGACAAAGTTCACCCCTCCCAAAGATTATTTATTGAAAATTGACATAATGTCGACGCCTTTGAATCCACTTTCAGGATAAACAGAGCCTCTCACGTTGTTTCTTTCATTTTTAAAAGCGAACCCGGAAGGTGACCTTCTTTCTTCGGGTTTCAATTCAACGGTATCTTTTTCTTGCTCTTCGAACCCTGTTGCAATAACCGTTACACGCATCTCATCGTCCATATTTTCATCAAACATGGCACCCCAAATTATGTTGGCGTCGGCATCCGCTTGTTCGGCAATCATAGAAGAGGCGGTCTCAACTTCGTCTAGACCAATGTCGGGAGCAGCCAAAATATTTATAATTACTCCTTTCGCTCCATTTATAGTGGTTTCCAAAAGAGGACTCGAAATAGCCATTTTAGCGGCTATTTCCGCTTTATCTTTGCCAGAAGCAAGACCTATCCCCATGTGGGCATATCCGGCATCCTTCATTATGGAAACTACATCCGCAAAATCAAGATTTACAAGTCCAGGAAGAAGAATTAAATCCGACAATCCTTGCACTCCCTGCTTGAGTACGTCATCCGCAATTGAAAACGCGTTGAAAATGGTTATCCGCTGTTGACTAGCTTGCTTAAGACGTTCGTTGGGAATCACTATCAAAGAATCGACATGCTCGCGGAGTCGCTCGATTCCCTCGTCGGCTTGCATCATCCGATGCTTACCCTCAAATTCAAAAGGCTTCGTAACAATACCTACGGTCAGGATACCCATCTCGCGTGAAATTTGTGCAACAACCGGAGCCGCCCCGGTCCCAGTCCCGCCTCCCATACCAGCCGCAATAAAAACCATATCAGCTCCTTTAAGCGCCGATATAATCTCATCTCTACTTTCTTCTGCGGCTCTTTGACCAACTTCCGGTCTCGAACCTGCTCCTTTACCGTGCGTTACCTTTTCTCCGATTTGGATTTTATGCTCTGCGTGAGACCTGCTCAAAGCTTGTCTATCTGTATTAACACACACAAAACCAACGCATTTTACTCCGCAATCAATCATCCTGTTAGCAGCGTTGCCGCCGCCGCCGCCAACCCCAACTACCTTTATTTTGACGGAATCCTCAACATTATTTTCAAATTCAAATCCCACTAAAAATACCTCCGACTTATAACGATTAAAAAACAAAATTCAGATCAATGGTAGCGGCAAATGGATTCGAACCATTGACAATTCGGGCATGAACCGAACGCTCTGCCAACTGAGCTATGCCGCCCTTAATAAAAAGACTACCCACTCGTCATTTTACATTATATTTTAAAAGCGTCAAGCAAAATTTTTATGAATCAACATGGATTTGATTAATAATGCAAAAAACAAAAAATAAATGGAAGATTTTTAATAATTAAAATTGGAAAAATTTAGAAAAAATTCCAAAAAACAAGAAATCTATCAATGCAGAAAGAATAAAAACTATCGAAATTAAGGAAGTTTTTTTAAGCAACTCTGCAAAAGAATTCCACAAAGAACCGGAGTCGCAATTAGGGAAGATTTTTCGGGCAAATTTAAAAGAAAATTTAAGAGATTCAGAGGCCAATATTACTGTGCCAATACATGAAACAAAAATTCCCGGAAGCATAACAAATGTATTTAAGGCCACGCCTTTTAAAGAGTAAACAGCGCAAATATAACCTAAAGCAAAACCGATTCCGAACCCACGAAATAATATTAATAAAAATATTATGACGGCTCCGAAAAAAGAAAGCGAAGAAATAATGACAGAAAGGGCAAATACCGAAGATATACCCAGGGAAGAAAAAAAATTGGAAATATTAAAGCCCGAGTTTCTTAGTTCAAGTTCGGTTGCAAATAAAAAATTAAGTTTGGTAAGAGTTTGCGAAGAAACAAATTTAACTGAAAGCGCGCCAAAAATCATTCCCATAAGGAGAATGATAAAGAAAATGACGTTGATTTTTTTGATCTCAAATTTTTTGAACATAAATTTTTTTATATCCACTGTTCCACCTCAGGTTGTCCTTTTTCAATGTTTATTAAGTTCAAATTTGAAATAGACCAGCCTTCTAATTACTATTTTTTTAATTTGATATTTTAAAATTTATCCCGTGCATAACTTGCCTTAAATTAAAATAAACATTAAAATGAATACGTTTTTTGAAGACGAGGAGGAAGCAATTGGCCAGAGGAAGTACAATCAGGATGCGGCGGCGTTCGCTTGTGGTAGCTGCCTCAATGGTAGTACTCAGTTTCTTATTTTTGATTTGCAGATTGATTAATCTCCAAATAGTTAAGGGACGATTCTTAGAAGAGATGGCACTTGAGCAGCAGCTGGCCGACACTAAACTTAACGCTAAACGCGGCGTGATCTATGATCGAAATATGAATCCTCTTGCTCAAAGCGCGACAGTCTGGACTCTAGCGTTGGAACCAGCTTACATTACTGGCGATGAACGCAGAGAACTTATTTGCAATGGTTTACATAAAATTTTAGGAATCGAAAAAGAAAAATTAATGATCTTAGCTAAAAAAAAGTCTTTTTACACAATAGTGAAAAAGAAAATTGAAAATGATTGCAAAGATCAAATAGTAAACTTCAAAAAGGAAAATAAAATCACCAGCGGAATTCGTCTTATTGAAGATTATAAGCGATATTATCCGCTTGGTAGATTTGCAGCCACGCTCTTGGGCTTTACGGGCGATGACAGCCAAGGGCTTGCCGGAATCGAGGCCTATTACGACAAAACATTGAAAGGTGAAACCGGCAAAATAATAAATGCTAAAAACGCAATCGGTACCGATATGCCCTTCGATTATGAACAGATGATCCCAGCCAAAGATGGTTACAGCCTCCGTCTTTGTATTGACAGCGCAATACAAAAGATAGTGGAAAAGTATCTTTCTGAGGGAATTATTGTCAATAAAGTTCAAAATCGAGGCGTGGCGATTGCCATGGACGTGACAAACGGAGAAATTTTAGCTCTTGCAGTCAAAGAGGATTTCGACCCAAATGACCCCTTTAAAATTGTCAGCGAAAGCGACGCCTTACTTCTTGATTCCGTTCCGGAAGAGGAAAAAAGTAAAGTAAGAAGTGAAATCTTAGCAAAACAATGGCGTAATAAAGCGGTAAGCGATACTTATTATCCCGGTTCTGTCTTTAAGATGGTAGTGGCATCAATCGGACTAGAGCTTGGTATAATAGATGAAAATTCTCCGTTTCATTGCAGTGGAGGAATCAAAATTAGCGAACGTTCTCAATACATAAGATGCTGGAAACGCGGAGGTCACGGAGCACAAACTTTTAGAGAAGCTCTATGCCATTCTTGTAACCCCGCATTTATATCCTTGGGGCAAAGAATAGGTATTTCTAATTTTTTCAATTATTATAAGTCATTCGGTTTTCATGAACGCTCTGGCATAGATTTGCCCGGAGAAACTAGAGATTTATTTTTTAGTAACGACGGAAAAATGGCTCCGATAGACCTTGCCGTCGCCTCGGTTGGACAAAATTTCGGGATAACTCCAATTCAAATGATTACAGCAGCATCCGCAATAGCAAATGGTGGAAAACTTGTGAGACCTCATGTCGTCAAAGAAATAATCGACAGTAACGGTAACATAATCAAAACTTTTAATAACGAAGTTCGCAGGACGGTAATTTCTGAAAACGTTTCAAAAAGAGTTTGTGCCATGATGGCGGAAAACGCCATATGGGGCGGCGCTCGTAATGCTTATGTACCTGGTTTTCGAATTGCAGGTAAAACCGGGACGTCTGAAAAAATAGGCCTGAGTACTCCTGGTTATAAAGATTATATTTCATCATTTTGTGGTTTTGCTCCGGCCGACGACCCTAAAATAGCCTTGTTGATTTTTTTGGATACTCCTCGTGGAGACTATTATTATGGAAGTATCGTCGCAGCCCCAATTTTTTCCTCGATCGTCCGTGAGGTTTTGCCTTATTTGAAAGTGGAAACAAAATATACGCAAGAAGAAATGGAAAAATTTGGAACGAAAGCTCCGGAGCTTATTGGAAAAAAGACAAATTCAGCACGGAATTTGGCTATTAACGCCGGACTTAAACCAACCGTACTCGGGAATGGGGGAGACGTGGTTTCTCAAATGCCGTTACCTGGCGAGCAAATTCCAAAGGGTGGGACAATTCTTATCTACACAGAAAATTTACAGGTGGAGAAAGTAAAAGTTCCCAATTTTATCGGCCTCGAGATTGAAAAGGCAAAAGAATTAGCGGCATATTCACGCCTTAACCTTGTATCACTTCACACGAAAAATGAAAAAGGGCGGCTTACTGCAGTTTCGCAATCACTTGAAGCAGGGGCGATGGTAAACGTTGGAAGCGTAATAGAAATTAAATTTATAAATAAAGAGAAACCTGAAGAATAGTACGATTGAATACTCATTGTATTTTTTAACAATAAATATGGATTATGATTAATTCACATTTTTCGATTTGAGGAGATGTATTTTATGTAAAGATTTGTTCAAAAAGCCATCAAAGGCAGAATGGTTACGGAGAGAAACGATGGCGGAAAAATAAGTTATATTTAAGAGAACTGCTTAGAAATGATTCAAATTATGACTTATATTTTCTTATAGCCGGTGACACAGTTCGCTTTTAGGAGTTCAGGTGAAAACTTGGTTTTCCTACCTATGATATTCTGGATAATTTTTTGAAGTTTACATAGCGGGCACTATTAACCAATACAGAGTTTAACCGTATAATAAAAAAATCGTAGGAATAAACTTGAATGTCAATATAAGATCTGAAGAATAAAAATTGGAGGAATAATTTTGATCGACGTTTGGATCTCAATTACTATGATGGTTTCGTTCACAATGACAGTTCTTCTTGGTAAAGTTTTTGTTCCGTTCCTTACAAAACTCAAATATAATCAGCCTTTTCGTGAAATAGGTCCTTTATGGCACAACGCGAAAAGAGGAACTCCGACTATGGGCGGAATAATGTTAATTGCGGGGGTCGTTATTTCAAGCGCGGCTCTTATACCGTTTTATTATTTTTGTTCCAAATTTACTGGAATTCAGATAACAGAGAGTCCGGTTATGATTACCAAGATTTTTTCTGGAATCGTAATGGCTTCGGCTTATTGTGGAATTGGTTTTATCGATGATTATCTTAAAGTTCGAAAGGGGCATAATTTAGGGTTAAATCCTAAACAAAAATTGGTTCTACAATTCATAACTTCCGCTGTTTACCTTGTTTCGGTGTACCTTTCTGAAACATATTACATTGGAAAACCTAATACTTTTGTGACGATCCCTTTTTTTGGAAGTTTTGATTTTAAATTATTTTACTGGCCTTTTGTTGCGATTTTAATAGTAGGAATAGTTAACGCCACGAACTTGACTGACGGTGTAGACGGCCTTTGTGCGAGTATAAGTTTTATTGCAGGTTTAAGTTTTATAGTAATTTCAAAGCTATTTTCTATGTTAGGTTTAGCAATTGAAGCAGCAGCGCTTGCAGGAGGGAGCCTTGGATTTTTGGTTTGGAATTTTCACCCCGCAAAAGTTTTCATGGGTGATACGGGTTCATTTTTTTTGGGAGGGATTATCTGTGCACTTGGGCTTGGCACCGGAAATATCTCTATTTTAATAATTATAAGTGCAGTTTACATACTTGAAATGTTCTCAATAATAATCCAAATGATTTATTTCAAAATTACACACGGAAAGCGTCTTTTTAAAATGAGTCCTGTCCATCACCATTTTGAGATGCTTGGATTCAAAGAAACAAAAATTTGTGCTATCTTTGCTTCCGCAGAGCTTTTTTTTGCTATAGTTTTATTTTTTATGATTTTTTTCAATCTTATTTAAAACCAGAGGCCCGAAATGTAACTCCAAAAACAGAGATTTTACAGGACTCTGGAAATATCGGCTGAGCGGAACTTTACAAAATTCTGGAGGCACCACCCGGAATCGAACCGGGGAATAAAGGTTTTGCAGACCTCTGCCTTACCGCTTGGCTATGGTGCCGATTATAATCTAAAAATGCTTATTACCAAAATCTTTGATTTATTCTAACATCTTTTTTTTTTTTTTTCAAGCCTTCAATGCGCCAGTTTTTTAATTTTAAAGTTAGACATTTTATCTATCCAATAACCTACACCCACAATATTAACGCTGAATTGCATTCGACAGGTCTTCCCCAAATAGTACTGCTAAAAATAGGTGCATTTGTTCATAAACAGCAAAACAGGATTAGAAATTATTTCAATACTTTTCGACAAACAATATGTTTTTCTTGAAAATCTTGCGAGGTAGTAAAAGTCGATTCATTCGCTCAACTGTGT
>JAISNY010000014.1 GCA_031275995.1 Oscillospiraceae bacterium
AAACTGAAGGAATATCAGAAATTGTTGTGAAATAAGATGGAATATCGGTCGCGGAATTGAGATGATCGAGGGCATCTTTTTAGTTCCTTTTTCACGCAGTGAATTTGGATGCTTTGCAAGAGCGTGATTACTGATAAAATTCCGGTCACAGAAATCGAGATGCATACAATGTAGGGCAGTTCCATAAATTTTGAGCAATAAAAAAAGAACGCGATATGCGCTCTTTCCTTGAGTAAGTTTTAATTTTATTTTTAATGATAACTACGGGCACAAGCTTTTGATTGTAAACATTGCTTTTGTTTTTTTAAAAATTATACACTGTACCCGCGTCATTTTTTAAAAATTCGCAACTTTGTTTCTTTCAGACCTTTAATTTCACTTACACTGGAGCGGGAAACGGGATTCGAACCCGCGACATTCAGCTTGGGAAGCTGACGCTCTACCTCTGAACTATTCCCGCGTACGCGCGTAAAATAAAAACTTACTTATTAAACATTTTTCCCCCCCAAAAAAACAAGACTGACGCTTTTAACTAAAGCCTAACACTCTGAAAGACATTTAAAACTACCGATCAGATTTAACACTAAATTTAATTCAAAATCAATACTATTTTTCGTCTAAAACAGCAATTGTACCTGTTTTTAGAAATGTTTTGATTGTTATTTTGGAAAAGACTTAAAAAGGCGCACTAATACAAAAATAAATGTTAAATTTGAATGAAGTGTTCGGTGACTTGAATTAATGTTTAGTAAATTATACACTGGTCAAGTCGTGTTTCGGAAGGTGAATTAATGAAAATTGGAATCATAGGTTTACCCAATGTTGGTAAAAGTGCGCTCTTTAGCGCCCTTACTGGAATTCAAGTCGATTCGGAGAACTATCCGTTTTGTACGATTGAACCTAACATAAGCACTGTCCCGGTACCAGATGAAAGGTTGAAATTTTTAGCTCTAACTTATAAGCCGCAAAAGGTAATCAATGCTACCATAGAGTTTGTGGATATAGCCGGATTGATTCGTGGAGCATCAAAAGGCGAGGGGCTTGGGAATAAGTTTCTGTCAAACATTCGTGAAGTTGACGCAATAATTCATGTAGTAAGATGCTTTATTGACGAGGAAATTGTACATGTGGAGTCGAACGTCGACCCTGAAAGGGATATAGAAACTGTAAATCTTGAGCTTATTTTTTCAGATATCGAGACTGTAAAACGTAGGATAGAAAAAACTGAAAAGCTTTTTAAAGCTGAAAAGAAATACGGTTCCGAACTTATGTTTTGGAAAGATGTAGATAAATTTTTGCAAAATGAAAAACCTGCAAGAATGATGAATCTTACTGAAGAAGAAAAAATTATTTTGAAGAGTTCTTCATTGTTAACTGCAAAACCTATAATTTATTTTGCAAATATTGCTGAAAAATTTGTATCGAACGTCACCTCCGATACAAATTTTTTAAGAGTTTCACAAATTGCGTCAACTGAGAAGGCACCAACTTTACCGATTTGCGCAGAGTTTGAAGCTCAAATTTCTCAAATGGAACCTAAAGAAAAGATGGAATTTTTGAAAGATGCAGGTTTAAAGGAATCCGGACTAGAAAGGCTCATCAAGGCTTGTTATGAACGCCTGGGGTTAATTTCATTTTTGACTGCAGGTCCATCAGAAGTAAGAGCTTGGACTATAGTTAAAGGAACAAAAGCGCCTCAGGCAGCGGGGAAAATACACTCTGACATGGAAAGAGGATTCATTCGAGCTGAAGTAATTTCATTTGATTCATTGATGGAATTTGGTTCGTTTTCCGCTGCCCGCGAAAAGGGAAAAATCTCATCGGAAGGTAAAAATTATGTGATGAAAGATGGAGATGTAGTAATCTTTAGATTTAATGTTTAAAAAATGTTAAATTCGAAAGTTCCAGAGTTTCTTAGTACGTCGCCCCGAACTAAATTTTAATTTGAGTCAATTGTAAAAGCTTAAGATAGGTTTTTTGTTTTCATTAAATTGTTTCTAATTATGATTGAAGTGGAGCAATTCAATCATCTGCCTGGCAAAAGTTAAGCTTCGAAGCCGTGTGCTTCGAAGCTGGGAGCGAAGTTTATTAATTCTTCTTGCGTTTTCTTTTATGCTCAGCTTAATTACTTGCCAAAATACAAACAAATCATAGTTATTCTCCACGTAATTCCTGTTCTTTCACCTTTTCTACATAACTTCTGTTTAGCTTAATTACTGCCCAGATCCAAACAACCATTATAATTGCAAACAAAACGAACATAGTATACGTATGTGAAAGTAACAGCGAACCCGGTGCAATAAAATTCAAAAGCGTGTAAGTTATTAAAGCGCCGCCTGCTTTTCCAGAACGTCCTCCAATAAGTTCAACCGACGCCTGACCATAAGCTTTAGTTTGTTCATCAAGAGGAATATATGCCATACTTTTTGTTGAATCAAACAGAACATATTTTATACCTTTTCCCATTGCGTCTATCATTAAACCAACCCAAACGGCTACTAGCGGAACTGACATACCCATTATATAAGCAAGACCGTAACTTTTAACAAACATCAAAACAAAAAACAACAAACCTAAGCCGAGAATCAAAACCGGAGTAGTAAGTGCACTAAACTTCCAGCTTGTTCTGCGCATTATATTTGCTCCGATAAAAGTTAAAACAAACGTCATAATGGCCGTAGCCATAGAAACTATACCTTGCATTCTAGCATAATCGCTTGCATTGGTTAAAGTCTGAGCCATCTGAGCCTTCCAAACGCCTTCATACAAATTCATGCCTATTCCGTATCCAATCGGAAGCAAGAAAATCAGGAAAAGGTAATTATTTGTTGCAATAACTTTTATCCCATCGAAAAAACCAATTTTCTTTTTCTTTTTCTTACTCACAACTTGAGAGGGGTCATATTGTGTAGGGTCGGTCATGACCACTTTAGTTATATAATAATAGGTAAGCATGGTGGCCACGCTAAAAACTCCAGCGATGCAAGAAAGAAGCTTAACGTTTCCATCGAAAGCCGCTCCCTTTACGTGAGACATATTGTAGATATAAGAACCTGCGATGAAAGTTCCTACATTTCCAAGTAAGGAGTAAAGACCGAAAAAACGTTTAACCTCGGTTTTTTTTGTTATTTGGTTAGCCAAAAACCAAAACAAAGAACTAATTGCCAAAGATCCCCAAATTTCGGCAAGAATATAAAAAAGCGAATAAGACCAGTTTCCCAAACATGGAACTATATAGTAAAAAAATCTGGGCCAGCTTTCGCGCATAGATGTAATCCCGGAGGCATTCATGTGTATAACGTCTCTGTTTGGGAATAAAAAAAACGCAAAGATAAAAAAGAACAAAGCATAGAACGAAGAAATTATATAAAAAGTTTTCTTCATCCCAAGTTTGCTCACCATTGATGCAAAGATACCCGCAACAACAAACGAAACCGGGAGTACGAACCAAAGTTTAAGTGCAGAAATAAGCTCCGGGCCACCGAGTACTGCATATTTTTGCACAAAAATATCCTTCAAATCACGAACCGCAGTGTAAACGAATAATACACAAAACATCAGTATACTCATTGGTAAGAACTTCTTTAATTCAAACCCATGTATCGGCCACAAAACTGACCTAACTTTACCAAACTCAGGTGCCCCACCACTTTCACCCATTTCGCAAAACCCCTTCTTAAAAATAAATCTAAAACTTCCAACGACTAAAAACAAATCTGAAAAAAACGATCAAGACTGATTCCTTCCAATCACCTTCCTAATACTTCTAAAGAACCAACAACGGAACGCCCTCGTAAACATACTTACTTTAGCGTCCTTTGAATTATGAAGAGGATTCTATCAAACATGATAACGTAAATCAAGCATATTTTTTTTATTTAAATTCTAATATTATATTAGGATCCGTAGCTATTTATAAAATTTATAACAGTGATTTATCTTTGCCAGGGCTATTCAACGATACGGCACGAGCAGCTAGTTCAACATTTATCAGGGTCCTGAGATGCTCAATTGTTTTCAACGTTTTCGGAGTCTCGTCCCTTTGAAGAGATTGCCTTAAAATTTTCAGATAACATCTTCTTCATAGCGCTGACCGCCATAGCGTCGCATTCTTCATTTTTGCAATGACCGGCATGCCCCCTGACCCAAAAAAACATTACTTTGTGCCTCGTAATTAAGCTTGTAATCTTTTTCCAGAGATCAGTGTTCAAAACCGGTTTATTTTTGCTTTTTTTCCACTGTTTATCTTCCCAGGCTTTCAACCAACCTTTATTAACTGAATCAACTAAATATTTAGAATCACTGTATACCCTTACTTCGCATGGCTCTTTTAAGATTTGCAATGCTTCTATCAAAGCTGTCATTTCCATTCTGTTATTTGTGGTCTGTAATTCGGCGCCGGAAATTTTTTTTTCAATATACCCAAACTTTAAAATCGCTCCCCAACCGCCGGGCCCAGGGTTACCACTACACGCTCCATCAGTGAAAATTTCAATTTTTTTCAAATTAATACTCGCAAAATATTATTTTAAATTATTTATCAATAAAAATGAAACTTGTACCCTGAAGCGTTCATAAAAAATAAATAAAATCTTTTAAAGATATTAATTAAAATTTACCAACGCTTTTTATGTCGTCATTGATTTTATTAAAATCTAAATTTTTGTCAATGTTGATACACTCATGAATAGAAACAATAATGAGGGAATTGGTTTCAGAAAAATCAAAAGGTTGGTCCGGATGAATCACGTTTTAGTGATTAATTCGGTCAATTAAGCAGTTTAAAAACTAAAAAAGTTGTGCCAAAAGTCGATATTTTGGAATTAAATGAATTATGTGTTATTTTCTTAAAAAATCTGGTTGTTGGAAAAACTCATACTTTATGCTGTTGAAAGAGCTAATCGTCTTTACCTTATTATTATCTGAGTTTTACTGCTAGGAGTAACTCTTTACAAAATTATTTAGATTGATATATAATATAATATAGTACGATTATGCAGATAGGGTAGGTGGTAACAGAGATCGACTGCAGTTAAAATAGTGCACAAAGGGGTGGATGTACAAGATTAAAATTAAGGGATTGTTAATTGAGGTTTTTTGAAAAATAAATTTGGTAAGTATTAGTTACCTTTTTTGTGGTAAATTTTAAAAAAGTTGAGGGGAAAAAAATGAAACTTAAATTTGTAAACATAACACTCGCGGCTCTAGCTGTTGTTTTTATGGCCTCTGCGATGCCCAGCAAGGCGGCTCACGGGGATCTGCGTGAAATCCGTGTCAGGTCAGATAATTCAAGGCCAACATCGCTCGTATTTTTAGGTGACTTGAACTCAGGAAAGAAAGCTGTTATAGACTCTTTGAGAAGTTTAGATCAGCCTGGTTTGAAGTTTGACGTGAGAGAGTGCCCGGGGGATCAACAATATGTCGGATTAGTTTCTCAATACCTTAGAGGTGCGAATATAGCTGTTATAGTGGTTAACCCTAATAATTCTGATGAGAATGTCGAAAAGTGGTATAATTTAGTTAAAGAAAACGCTGCAAATGCTGAAGTATTTTTAGTCGTAAATCTTTCCTTTGTCGTTGACCGTAAACCTGATATTGCAAGATTCCAGCGTTTGGAAAGTGAATTATCATTGCCAAGTGAGCATTTAATTTACTTATCTCCTGTAACTGGTGAGGGTGTGGAATATTTGAAGGATGGGCTTTTCGAAACTGCTGTACGTTTGCGTGAAAGTCACTCAACTGGTTCATCCTCTAGAATCAGTGAAAGTCACTTAACTCGTTCATCCTCTAAAATCAGTGAAAGTAGTTTATTTTCAAGTGGTGATGGCATGGACGAAGTAAGCGAAGTGAGCGAAATTGAGCCATCCTCATTAATGTCAAAAATTCGTCAGTGGTGGATAAACTTGACAAACTTGTGGAGTGGTCGAAACCTTCATTAAATTGTTCGGAGGCTTCGGTCGTTAGTGTGAGATTGCCCTCCAAGGGTGTGTTTGTGCGTCTGTTACCATCTCATACATGTAAATTTAACCTCTGGCTTGATGCGCCATCTGCCGAACTCGGGATTACGGGCGCAGGAACCGGCATCCGTGCCGGTTTCAGAAGTCCCGGATGTCGCGTTTCCAAATCGCTTGCCAAGAAGTGAGAGTAATTTGAAATTTTTGATTTTTTTGCCTTCATTCGCTGCTTTAATTTAGAACGCATAGAACGCAAGAAATTGGAATTCGCTACCGGCTCATTCGGCGCCTGAGTTGTGAATCCGATGATATACAATCTGAAATTTTAAAATTACCAGCCGAAGAAATTAATGATGAAGTTAATATTTTTGATTGACTTTTTAAAAATTTGACAAATTTGAAGTTTTGTAGTACCATGACACAGGTAATCAATTCAGGAGGTGACCCAGCATGAAAGGCATTGTTTTAATTTCAATTAATAATTTGCATCATCACCATCATGGATGGGGGTTAACCTGTTGATGGCTGAGTAGATATTTGTCGCCAATACAGATTAACCCTGAAGTTTCGGAATCTGTGTTGGTGATGAGTTTTTATACAGCGATATTCTCCGATATTAATTGAAATTCTTCACTTTAACAACACTGGAATTCCTGAGTGTTGTTTTTTTATTTTTAAAATTTAATTAAAAAGGGGTTTGCGAAATGGGTGAAAATGGTGGGGCACCTGAGTTTGGTGTGGAAGATTTAGTAATGAAATTTAGAAAGGTTTTAGCGATGTGCTTTTTGATGGTTTTTGGTACGTTTATGTTTAGTTTTAAGACAGCGGCTTTGAAAAGTGAAATCATTGTAGGATTAGATATAAACGTTCCACCAATGGGATTTTTAAGCGAAAGCAATGAAATCGTAGGTTTTGATATTGATTTAGCAAAAGAAGTGTTTTCAGACAAAAAGGTAACTTTTCAACCGATTGATTGGGATGCAAAAGAACTTGAACTTAACTCCTGTAAAATCGACGTCATCTGGAACGGAATGTCAAAAACTCCAGAACGTGAGCAAAACATGCTTTTAACACGACCATATATGAAAAATCGGCAAATTGTTATTGTCAACAAAAACTCTGCAATCAATAAATTAGAAGATTTGCAAAATAAAACTGTTTGTGTGCAAAAAGGTTCGACAGGCAGCGATGCTTTTAAAAATCATGAAATCAGCAATCAAACTAAAAATATTATAGAGCTTGAAAATATGCTGAACTGCCTAAATGAAGTTGAAACCCTTAAATCTGATGCGACCGTTGTTGACGAGATTGTTGCGAAATATTATCTGAACGGAAAAGGCTTATCAGGGAGTTTTAAGATTTTAAACCAAGAGATTTCTACTGAAGATTATGTCATAGCTGTTAAAAAAGGGAATACAGAATTAAAAGATAAAATTGAAAGAGGGCTTTTAACTCTGAAAGAATCCGGTAAAGCTGAAGAAATTTCGCAAAAATGGTTTGGAACAAATTTGTTCTTTTGGGAAGATTTGGAATTAACGTCAACTGAAGCTTCAAATACCAGCAAAGATTTAAGTTTAAAGCCGATTATTCAAGGACTTTGGGTTACTTTTAAAATTTTTTTGTTTACCATAATTTTTTCAATTCCGCTTGGTTTAATTTTATGCGTGCTTCAAAACTCAAGAAGAAAAATTTTGAAATTATTATTAAAAATTTACATCAACATAGTGCGCGGAACGCCGTTGCTTTTACAACTTTTCTTTGTGTTTTATGGATTACCTTATGTTCCGGTAATCGGTGGATATTTAACAATAAAAGACCGATTTTTAGCTGGTATTTTAACTTTTGTTTTTAATTACGCCGCATATTTTATAGAGATTTTTAGAAGTGGATTTTTGGCAGTAGATAAAGGTCAAAACGAAGCGGCGCAGGTTTTAGGATTTTCAAAAACTCAAGCACTTTTTAAAATTTTATTGCCACAAGTTTTAAGAATTACGCTGCCCACAATTTGTAACGAATGCGTAACGCTTGTGAAAGATACAGCTTTAATTTTTGCAATCGGTGTACCGGAGTTACTTTCCAATACTAAAAATCTAGTGAATTCAACAGCAAATATATCAAGCTATATCATCACAGGCGCAATATATCTAGTGATTTGTATGATAATCGTTCAAATCTTTAGAAAACTTGAAATAAAATTTTCGTGTGGAGGTAAAGTATAATGAAAACAATTGAAACAATAAATTTATATAAAAAATTCGGAGAAAAAGAGATTTTGAAAAACATTAATTTTTCTTCTGAAAACGGCGAAATTATCGCGATTACAGGCAAATCCGGAATTGGTAAAACTACTTTTTTAAAATGTTTGGCTGGGCTTGAAAAAATCGACTCAGGAGCAATAAAAACAAGTGGTTCGATCGGATATATTTTTCAAAATTTCAATTTATTTCCGCACTTAGTTGTAAAACAAAATATTGAAATTCCAGCGTTAAATGCAAAAATATATGATAAAAGAACGATTTCAGAAATCTCTGAGAAATTAATAAAACAATTTAAACTTGAATGCGTACAAAATTGTTATCCAGCAAACTTATCAGGAGGCCAAAAGCAGCGAGCAGCGATTGCAAGAGCCTTAATTTTGAATCCCGAAATAATTCTGTTCGACGAACCGACTTCATCACTTGACCCAGAGCTTGTTAAAGAATTAACTGAAATTATTAAAAAATTGGCAAAGCAAAATTATACAATTTTGATTGTTACACATGATATTGAATTCGCAAAACAAACAGCCGATAGAATTTTGGTTTTAGAAGATTGTAAAATGTTGGGGCTGTTAACATAAAAAAACATGATGTAATATCTGAAAAATTTAGGAACTAAAAAAATGATATTTAATCAAAAAAAGTGACAAAATTCAGACATTATATTTTCGAGTTTCAAAAGACGACTTAAATTTGTTGACGAGGGCATCACGGGCACGACCAATCAGCGCTAAGAGTATCAGAAGATGATTGAAATGGCTGAAGATGGAAAAATCATCACAATTAATCGTTGCCTGGATTTTGAAAAGGTTGACATTTAAATTAAATTATTATAAACTCAGTGCGTTATGAAAAAGAAGAAAAAATTAAATTTCAATTTTTATAAATTATTTTTTGGTCTGTTCATACTTGGATCCATGTTGATGCTTTTCGCGTTGATTTTATTTAAAATTTATATATTGGCCTTTAAAGACGATGTGATGGATCTAAACATGGAAGCGTCGAGGCTTTCCTTGACAAGCAGTGTTTACACTAACGACCGCGATGGTAACCCTAAGGAATATAGTTTTATCTTTGGCACTGAAAATAGAGTCTGGGTAAACTTTGATAAAATTCCGAAATACATGAAGGATGCGATAATCGCCATTGAAGATAAGCGTTTTTACAAGCATGGGGGCATAGATTTTTTAAGAACCTCAGGTGCTGTGTTTAATACTCTTCTTCGAAAGCACAGCCATGGAGGTTCTACTCTTACTCAGCAGCTTATTAAAAATATAACGGAAGACAGTGAAGTAAGCATGAGCCGAAAAGTACGTGAAATGGCGCGTGCAATTCGGCTTGAAGAAAATTATTCAAAAGATGAAATTCTTGAGGTTTATCTTAACGTAGTTAATTTTGGAGCTGGTAGTCGTGGCGCGCAGGCAGCAGCGAAAATTTATTTTGGAAAAGACATATGGGAATGTTCTGTTGCTCAATGTGCAGCAATAGCAGCTATAACGCAGAATCCCAGCAACAACAATCCATTGGCGAACGAGGAGAATAATAAAAGGCGTAGAAATATCGTGATTAAAGAAATGTTTGCACAAAAAAAGATCACTGAGCAAGAATATGAAGATGCTTTGAATGAATCTGAGAAAATGCAATTTAAGAAAAGTTCTTCCGATAAATTTTATAAACCTAAAAATAACATAAAAAATTGGTATATAGAATCCATGTGTAAAGAAATCATTAAAGATTTGATGGAAAAATACAGAATAAAGAAAGGAATAGCAGAAGATATTTTATACTCTGGTGGCCTTAAGATTTATTCTTACATGGATGAAAATGCCCAGAAGTTTGCTGAAGAAACAATAAAAGATCCGAAAGTTATGCCAAATGATTCTAAACTTGAGCTTGGCTTTATGATGACTTCATATGACGGTCAAATTCTGGCTATGCTTGGTAGTTCTAGACCCAAAGATGCAAATCTTATTTATGACCGCTGCAATGCAGCTCGGCGTCAGCCTGGTTCAATAATTAAGCCTATTGCAGTTTACGCTCTTGCTTTGGATCTTGGGGCTTATAATTTTTCGTCAAAAATTCCTGATAAACCTTTGCAATTAGAAACAAATGAAAGCGGCGAGACAAAAAATTGGCCCGAGAATTGGTACAAAGATTATAAAGGTGAAGTAACTTTACAATGGGCAATAGAAAAATCTGCCAACGCACCTGCGGCACAAATTTTGAGCAAGTTGGGAACTCACAGAAGTTTTGCTTTTTTAACTCAAAAACTTGGCGTAAATGGTCTTGATTTAAGCGATGCATCTTCACTATCTGCATTAGCTGCCGGAGGTACTCATATCGGAGTTACTGTTAAAGAAATGGCGGGCGCTTTCCAAATTTTTGGCAATGGCGGACGTTTTTTCAAACTTCGTACTTACTCTCACGTTACAGATAAGAATGGCAAAGTAATTCTTGACAATCGTAAAAAGGACATAATTCAAGCCACAAGTGAAGAAAGCGCTAATATTATGAATCGTTTGTTAAAACAAGTGATTTGCGGCAGTGAAGGAACGGGTCGAAAAGCAAATATTGAGAATTGGGATATAGTCGGTAAAACAGGTACTACAAACGATGATTACGATACATGGTTTGTTGGGCTAAGTCCACGTGCTCTAGGATGTATTTGGCTAGGGTACGATTCACCTAAGAGAATCAAAGAAACTGGAGCTGCGATTAGGATTTGGAAATCAATTATGAGCCGTTATCTTTCAAATTATGAACCTATGGAGTTTGTTTTTTCAGACAATCTGATAAAATCGTTTTATTGCCCAGAAACGGGTTTTCTTGCAAATTCGGAATGCCCAGATGTTGCAATAGGTTACTATAGCAGAACGAATTTGCCTCCATGTTGCAGTTTACACGGCGGAAACAATTTGGATATAATTACTGTTGATGAAGAGCGCAATAAAAACAATAAGGAAACCCTTGAAGGTTCTGTATCTGTAGAAGAGTAAGTTATTATTAAATTTAATTTGTTATCCAAACGGTTAGTTTTTATAACAACGATCCTTTTTGTATCTTTAGTTTGAATAATTTTAATTTATATAATAAACTTATTAAAAGTACTTATCGCAGTGCTGATAGGAAATGTAATAAAAATTCGTTATTAATTTTTTGGTGGTGATTTACCTTGAGAAGCGGAGAAGATAAAAAAAGTATGTCCAAATTGGAAAATAAAAAACTAGAGGATAATCAGCTCAGGAATACAACAGGCGGAACCACTTCCACGACGATTATCTTGGCTGCTTTCGCTGCTGCCACCGCAGGTAAATTTGCTCAGACTTTTGTTGAGGGTGCACTCGGCAACGGTGTTTCATCGGATAAAATCTTAAAAAAAAGTCTTTCTTGTGGTGTTAAAACTGCAGTTACACTTGCTGTATTGACTACCATTCTTTTTGGTAATCCCCTAGATGAAGAAAGCAAAGGTTGGTTAAACGACGATGATTAAAATTATCTAAATTGTCAGGTTTAGGTAAACATAAAAAAATGATATATTCATACTTTAAGATCAGTTTCACTTTTTTATCAAAAGAATGCATAATATTTCATGTATAAGTCAATTTAACTTATTTAAATATTATAAACGGATTTAGTAAGTTTAATTAAGATAAGATTCGATAAGTTTTAAGGTGTGTATATTGTTTATTTTCCTGAGAAAAGAGTCCTATTGCTATGAGAGAGAATTTCTACCGAGGCTCTAGACTAACAAAATAAAATTTGTTTAGGATGGAGACTATAAAAAATAAATTGAAAAAATACAAAATAAAACAAATTCAAAAATGTTTTTGTCTAGGTCTTGTTGCCACGCAAACTATCAAAATGCTTGAAATAAACTGAACACTATTAAAAGGCTAAATTCTTAAAAAAATCTAGCCTTTACGAAAATTAAAAACTACTCCTCTAAAAGTTCTTCTTTGACAAAAATTTCACTATCAAGATCAGCAGAATTACCTTTAAAAAGAACTTCATACGGCTTAGGCTTAAGTATATCTTTTACCTTCTTAGATGTTCCCTCACCGATAAAACCCATAAGATAGCACATACCTAAAAGTGTTACTGGAACCTTTAACAAGAATAATCCAAATTTAGCAAAAACAGCAACTGCACCTACAGTCGTCATTGGTGATGCCATAACTAATCGCTCCTTATTAGAATTTATTTTATTTTAAACAAATATACAACACAATTCCATTAAACTTAATTCTAAGAACAATTTCTTAATCAACTAAGAGAAACCTTGTGAAACCACAATTTTAAGTCACAAACAAAATGAGTGTAGCTAACATGAAAACTAGATTACAACATGTCAAATTTCTAAATAGTTATTTAAATTTTAGAAAAGTCCACAGAGGTTTAAGCATCAACCAAAACTTCAGATTTTTCCGAAGGGTCGCTATCAAGTTTCAAGTCATCTTCCTCGGGTATATTTTCAGAATCAATAATAACCGGTTCAGCTTTCTCATCGTCTTTACCTTTAGACATTGATCCTACCTGTTGGATAAGAAACGTGGCTGCATCTTTAACCTTGGGTATAAATTTTACCAACGAATATGAGGTATTTACCACAGTACAAAATACAAACACGACAGTGAACGAAAAACCCGCGATAGATGAAAACATAACTGCCTCCTAATTTATAATGTTTAATGTTTAATGTTCAATTTCAAAAATAAACCAACCACCTTGACCGTCATCCTTGGCGATATCGACGATCGACCCATCTAAGCGCCTATTATGAATTAAAATATTTTCTACATCACGCACCTCCAGGCTAATAAATTTCATGACTTTCTTCAAACACAAAGACAGAATTTCCAATCTTAACCAAGTCGCCATCTATGACGCCACCAGCGGTTAACCGCTTTGTAATGCCTCTTTGATCTAAAATTTTCTTAAAATATTTTCTTGCGTCATATGTCTCTAAGTTTAAAGTCTTTATTATTTTTTCAAGCCAATCAGAATGCAAAATATAAAATTTACCCTTTTTAGAAAGCTCGACAAACTCGCTGCGAGAACGTGTATGAAGAATTGAACCTTCAATTTCAATAGGTGCCAGTTTAGCAATTTTTTCAGCAATCATATCTAAAAATTTATCTAGATTAAAGCCTGTTGCGGCGGAAACTTTTAAAAATTCATATCCTTCGCATTTTACAAAATCTTCAAAAAAAACTGCGGATTCATCATCCTCCAAGTCCACCTTGTTCCCAACTACAATCATAGGGCGAGTTTTTAATTTAGGATCATATTTAAAAATTTCATCGTTAATCGCAAGAAACTCAAGCTTTGGGTTCCGACCCTCATTTGAGGAAATATCCACCACATGAACCAAAATTCTACATCGCTGTATGTGCCTTAAAAATTTAAAACCAAGACCACGCCCAGAACTCGAACCTTTAATTAAACCCGGAATATCTGCAATCACAAAGTTTTGCCCTTTATGCGAAACTACACCAAGAGCAGGCTCGAGCGTAGTGAAGGGATAATTAGCAACTTTCGGCTTGGCACAACTAACACGAGAAATGATGCTTGATTTTCCAACATTAGGAAACCCCACAAGACCAACATCGGCTAAAAGTTTAAGTTCAAGACTTATCTTTCTTCGTACACCAACCTCTCCAGGTTTAGCGTACTTAGGGGCCCTATTCTTAGAAGTTGCAAAGTTAAAATTACCTGCACCACCACGGCCACCAGCGGCAACCACATAAGACTCTTTTCCGCTCAAGTCCGCCAGCAATTCACCAGTTTCTAAATCTCTTACTACGGTTCCAGCAGGAACTCTTAACTCTAAATTCGGAGCACTTTTACCGGTTCTTTTTAACGAAGCTCCATTGCCTCCGCTTGCGGCAATCAAACGCTTGCTGTATCTGTAATCCGCAAGAGTACTAAGGTGCTCATCAGATCTAAGAATGACATCGCCCCCGCGTCCACCATTTCCTCCATCGGGACCGCCAAACGCGTTCATCTTGTCTCTTAAAAAGGAAACAACCCCATCTCCGCCGTCACCAGCTTTGACTTCTATTTCAACAAGGTCAATTAACAACAAGCTTCTCCTATAGTAATGATATAACACAGTCAACAAAAACTAAAACTTCTAAAAAATGAAAAAATTGTTCAAAAATTACTTCCTAAAAAGGTGCACCAATCCGCAGATGACACTACCGAATTTAAGACCCGATGATATCTGCGCTAAAAAATATTTAAGAAATCCTAAGGCCCTTCTAAAGAATCGACCAAATTAATCAAAAATTAAGCTGAAAAAACGCAAACCTTCTTTCGCTGACGCCCAAGACGCTGAAAGAAAACCCTACCCGTAATCAACGCAAAAAGCGTGTCATCGGAGCCGCGTCCGACATTTTCCCCGGGATGCCACTTGGTACCGCGCTGTCTTACAAGGATATTTCCAGCCAAGACAAACTGACCGTCCGAACGCTTTATCCCAAGGCGCTTCGATTCAGAATCTCTGCCATTACGCGAAGAACCCATGCCCTTTTTATGTGCCACAATCCACCCTCCAAAAACAACAATTAATTCAAATTTAATTATTTATGTTTACCAAAAAACTTTCTGAGGTATACAATCAGCTCATTGAAACAACTTTCAATTTGGATTTCAACTGTCTATGCCCAATCTTACGTTTACAGCTTTTCTTAGGCTTATAGGTGAACACTGTAATTTTTTTTGCCTTGATGTGACCTAAAACGCTTAAACTAACCTTTAACGAACTGAGCTTCTCAGAATCAACCAACAGGGTGGAATCATCATAGAAAGCCAAAGGCGTAAGCTCCACACATTCCCCCTCGGATACACCAACTCTTTCAGAATAAAAAACATCACCAGGCGCAACCCTATATTGTTTTCCTGCCAACGATATCACTGCGTACATTGCATCTCCACCCTAAAAAATATTTAGATAGAACAAAAACACTCATAACTTATTGTAGCACAAAAAAAATAAAATTCAAGTTCTGGTGACAGAAGGGAATGAACAAGTTTTTAAATATAACATTAAACAACATTTGGTGCGCCTGGGAGGATTCGAACCCCCGACCTCTTGGTTCGTAGCCAAACACTCTATCCAACTGAGCTACAAGCGCACAATAACAACAAACCCATAGCAACGCAGGGATTGTATAACAAAGCTTAAAATCAGTCAACAACAGACTTTATACGGCAGTGATAAAACAGGATATATGTACTAAAATTCAAAAAATAATAATGTAAGAATATGTAATGTAAGGAAAAAAATGTGCACGAAATGCAAAAGCGAAAACAGAGTAAAAAGCGGATTTCACAGAGGAAAACAAAGATATTTATGCAAAAATCGC
>JAISNY010000016.1 GCA_031275995.1 Oscillospiraceae bacterium
AAACTGAAGGAATATCAGAAATTGTTGTGAAATAAGATGGAATATCGGTCGCGGAATTGAGATGATCGAGGGCATCTTTTTAGTTCCTTTTTCACGCAGTGAATTTGGATGCTTTGCAAAAGCGTGATTACTGATAAAATTCCGGTCACAGAAATCGAGATGCATACAATGTAGGGCAATTCCATAAATTTTGAGCAATAAAAAAAGAACGCGATATGCGCTCTTTCCTTGAGTAAATTTTGATTTTGTTGTTTAACTTAACCTAATTTTGCTATGTTTGACAATCTTTTAAGCCTTTTGATACAATAACCGTGTTGTTAATATTTTGATTTTTTGCTTAAATGTTTTTCAGTTTTGTGTTTTCAGTTCCCTGAATTCCTGTCGCACCGCGAAATAAAAAAGCGGGCAAATCTTCGCAGCCCAAAAATAAACGTTTAAATGGCAAAGTTCAAAAGATTTTTCGTAAAGATATGTTTTTATTAGATTATATTAGTTAAAAGATTAAAATAACGTTATAAAATAGGAAATTTTTACTGTTATTACATTGTGTGTTCGCTAAGTTCTGAAAAAGTAGTTTCAAAAGCTAAGAAATTTTTAATAATATATGTTTAATTTATATAGAAATTTGAAGTGCTTTTTTATATAGTTTCATATCAAAAGGTTTTTCAGCTGTTATCGCTTCTTCAATCTTGATGTCGACTGTTTTGTTGTTTTTTATAGCTATAACCTTACCTCCATTGCCTTCGGAAAGTACTTCTACGGCATGGCATCCCATTTCGCTGGCCACAATGCGGTCTCTGGCCGTTGGCGAACCACCACGCTGAACATGACCTAGGATTGTTGCTCTGGAGTCTATCCCTGTTCGGGCAGTAATTTCTTTTGTCATTTTGTCAACGTGAACTAATCCTTCTGAAACGACTATGATAAAATGCCTTTTCCCTATTTTTTGTGTAAAAAAAAGCCGCTCAATAACGTCTTTTTCAAAATCAAAAGAGTATTCTGGAACCAAAATAGCGGTCGCTCCAGACGCAACTCCTGTTTGAACTGCAATGTTTCCGCAACGACGCCCCATTACCTCGATTACGCTGCAACGGTCATGTGATTGCGCTGTGTCACGAATTTTATCAATCATGGTAGTCGCAGTGTTTATCGCAGTATCAAATCCGATAGAGTATTCACTACAGGCAATATCGTTATCAATTGTTCCTGGTAAGCATACGCAAGGAATTCCAGAAT
This sequence comes from Oscillospiraceae bacterium, assembly GCA_031275995.1. Lineage (GTDB taxonomy): Bacteria > Bacillota > Clostridia > Oscillospirales > Acutalibacteraceae > Improbicoccus. The sequence goes on from JAISNY010000016.1 coordinate 1,237, forward strand.
CATTAAGTTTTTTTGCTCCTTTAATTGATCCGTCTCCACCTATCACTACTACACCGTCAATTTTTACCTCACGACAGCGCTCAGCAGCTTTTTCGGGCCCTCCTTCAGCGGCAAATTCGGGACTTCGTGCCGTGTAAAGGATAGTTCCTCCGCGTGCGACTATGTCGGAAACCGTTCTTATGCTCATTTCAAAAATATCTCTATGAATCAGCCCATTAAATCCGCGTCTTACACCAAGCGGGCGGATTCCTTTTGCGATCGCGAACCTTACAACGGCTCTGATGGCTGAATTCATTCCTGGAGCATCCCCGCCGCTGGTTAAAACGGCAATTGTTTTACATTCACTCAAAAAGTTCACCCGTTGAAAAATAGTTGAATTTCGCTTATTCTATTTGAAATTTTTTATAAAATCAAGTATGACTTAAATTATTTTAACATGGATTGGTCGTCTATTGTGCATTTTTTTTAATTTATGATAAAAATTATTAATCTTTATTAATTCTTCCTTCTTATCAAAGCAAGGAATCTACGCGCAGAAGTTTATTGAATTCCTTACTATTAATATTTGGGCCCTTAATATTTATATCTTCTGTGAATCAAATCATGTATATTATTTTTTCTTTAAAAATTATAAAAATCTTATATTTTCTCCGAACCTGAGCCATATTAACTTACCTTTCTCATGAGTTTTAAACCAGCGGACTTATTATTTATTTCTTATTAAATCTTTTATAAAATCAAGTATATCGTAGTTTGCTTTTAACATATTCGAGTTCATCACGGAGTTCTTTCGGCAGTTTTGCTCCGAATTTATAATAAAAATTTTCAATTTCTATTATTTCTTTTTCCCAAAGCGAGTAATCTACATGCAGAAGTTCGTCGAGTTCTTTATTATTAATACCTAGACCTTCAATATTTATATCTTTTGCGTGCGGAATCATGCCTATTATTCCTTCTTTAGCAACTACTAAGTTTTCCACTCTTTTAACAATCCACTCTAAAACCCTTATATTCTCTCCGAACCCAGGCCATATAAATTTGCCTTTTTCATCGATTCTAAACCAGTTGACGTTAAAAAATTTAATGGATTTATCATTTATTTTTTTGCCTATATTAATCCAATGTTCAAAATAATCTACCATATTGTAACCGCAAAAAGGAAACATACCGAATGGATCATGCCGCAAAACTCCTGTTTTTCCGGTCGCGGCGGCAGTAGTTTCGGAAGACATTATGGAGCCTGTAAAAACTCCATGCACCCAGCTTCGAGATTCATAGATAAGCGGAGTCACTTTTGAGCGTCTTCCTCCGAAAATTATTGCAGAAATAGGGACTCCCTCGGGGTTGTTAAATTCAGGACTAAGGCAAGGGCAGTTTTCAGCAGGTGCAGTAAATCTGCTGTTAGGGTGGGCTCCAGCATTTTCCGATGAAGCGTCCCATGGTTTGCCCATCCAATCCAGAGCATGAGCTGACGGATTTTTACTTAATCCTTTCCACCAAATCGTATTTTCTAAACTATCATAAACTACATTGGTAAATATTGTATTTTTTCGTGCGGTTTCAAGTGCATTTGGGTTAGTTTTTCTATCCGTTCCGGCACATACTCCAAAAAATCCGTTTTCAGGGTTAATGGCCCATAATCGGCCATCATTACCCGGGCGTAGCCACGCTATATCGTCACCTACACACCAAATTTTGTAACCTTTCGATTCAAATCCCGGTGGTGGCATAAGCATTGCAAGGTTTGTCTTACCACACCCTGAAGGGAATGCTGCACAAATATATTTTATTTCTTCAATCCCTGGTATTTTAATTCCCAAAATGAGCATGTGCTCAGCTAGCCAACCTTCATTTCTACCGAAAACGGAAGCCAGACGCAAAGCTAAACTTTTTTTGCCTAGAAGCGCATTGCCTCCGTAGCTTGAATTAACAGAGATAACTTTATTGTCTTGTGGGAAATGGCAAATGTACCTCTCGTTTTTGTTATTTTTACATGAAGCATGCAAGCACTTTGACCAATCGTTGGGGTTAGTAAGAGATTCAAATTTACCAAAGACTTCTTTTCCGACTCGTGACATGATAACCATGTTCAAAACAACATAGATTGAATCTGTTACTTCAATTCCAAGTTTAGAGAATTTCGAGTTGATTTGCCCCATACAGAACGGGATTACATACATTGTACGTCCGTGGTAGCTGTTTTTGAGAATTTTTTCAAGTGTTTTAATTGCTTCTTTTGGATTCCAGAAATTATTAGTAGGCCCCGCTTCATCTTTAAAATTGCAACATATAAAAGTACGATCTTCCATTCTAGCCACGTCGTCCGGCGAAGACCTATGAAGAAAGCATCCCGGCAAAATTTTAGTGTTGAGCTTTGTTAGGATTCCTTTCTGACAGGCAGTTTCTTTTAAATCTTCCAATTGTGATTGTGAACCATCTATCCAAATGATTTCTTCAGGATTTAATAATTCCTTCAATTGAAAAATCCAATTTTTAACTGTTTCGTTTTTAATCATAAAATAAATCACCTGTTTCTTAAAGTTTATTAACAATTTTTTTAAAATGAATTCCACGTTCTTCGAAGTTTTTATAAAGGTCAAAACTGGCGCTTGCTGGAGAAAGAATTACAACGTCGCCATTATCTGCAAATTTTTTAGCCGTTAAAACTGCTTCTTTCATATTTTTAACATCTATCATCAACAATTTATTTTTTGTCTTTAAATTTTCAACTTCAGCTCTTATTCTTTTCGAAGTGTTCCCCATTAGAATCAAAATTTTAACGCGACAACAAACCACTTTCGCAAACTCGGAGTAAGAAAGTTTTTTATCATACCCTCCGGCAATAAGAATAATGTTTTCGTTAAAAACAGAAAGCGCTCCATTAAGCGTTCGGTTAGGACTTGAAGCAACAGAATCGTTAAAAAACTTTACTCCATTAATTTCCCTTACAAATTCTATGCGATGTTCAACACCGCTAAACTCTTTGGCAGCAAATTTTATATTCCCAATTTCAAACTTCCCGCAAGCGAACACAGCACCCAATGCAGCCATAAAATTTTTTACGTTATGTATTCCCGGGATTTTTATCTGATCTATATTTAATGCAGGGATTTCGTTAACATAAATAGTACCGTTTTCAAGGTAAATATTTTTTTTCAGAAGCGTGCTGAAAAAAATTGTTTTTCCTGCGGTCATTTTTTTAAACCTAGTTGTCAAGGGGTCGTCAAAATTTAAAATTGCAAATGAATCCTCGTTTTGAAACCTTAGAATATTTGATTTTGAATTCACATACTCTTCAAAATCTTTATGAACGTCAAGATGATTTTGAGAAATGTTTGTTATGATTGCAATATCGGGGCTTTTTTTCATAGAAATTAGCTGGAAACTTGAAAGCTCTGCGATCGCAATGCTCGTTTCATCAATTTCAAACAATCGACTTATCAGAGGCTGGCCAATATTTCCGCCTAAAAAAACATTTTGAATTGAACGTCTAAGAATTTCATAAATAACCGTAGAAGTCGTAGTTTTCCCATCACTTCCGGTTATTCCGATGATTTTGCAAGGGGCTAAATCAAAAAAGATTTCGATTTCAGATGTCACTTCGGTTCCGTTCTTTTTCGCGTTTAGCAAAGCGGGTTCGGTAAACGGAAATCCTGGAGAACGTAAAATCAAATCACATTCAAGGTAATCGAGATAATTTTTGCCCAAATGAGAAGAATAATTCGCGCCCTTTAAGGAACTAAGATTTACAGTTTCACGAACGTCACAAACTGCAAAACTAATACCGAAACTGGAAAGAATTTCAGCAATTGCTAGATTGCTCCTCCCAATTCCCAGCAAAACTATTTTTTTGCCTTCGAAAATTTTAAATAATCTCCTGCGAATATCCAAACTCATCATAATAACCCTAAATTTTTCAATTGATGCTTTTTCTTTTGAAAAACACCCTAGTAGTAACTACTTTTTATTGGCTGAATTGTCATACAATTCTGAGTCTTTCAATTGAAACAGCTTTCCCGCTTGTGTCTTCAGATTCAATTATAACACATTCCATCTTGCAAGCTCCTTTGTTGGCATGTTCGAAGCGAAGCGGTATTTTTTCTCTCATTCTCTTGATAGAAAGTTCTTTTTTTACTCCTAAAACGGAATCTGACACTCCGGTCATTCCTACATCGGTTATATAAGCGGTTCCACCTTGTAAAATTTCCTCATCAGAGGTCTGAACATGGGTATGTGTACCCACTACAGCAGTGACCTTACCACTAACATAAAAACCAAAAGCACGCTTTTCTGATGTCATTTCAGCATGAAAATCTATTAATTTAACGATACAATCCTGAGTTTCTTTCAATATTTCATCAATTACTTCGAACGGACATCTAAGAGGCTCCAAACCAACAACTCCTAAAATATTTATCAAGCAAAATTTGGTGTTACCAAACATAAATTTTGAAAATCCCTTCCCTGGAGTAAAATTTTCTGGATAATTGGCGGGACGAAGCACACGGCTACTTTTGTTGAGGTAATCGCTTATTTCAATTTTCTTTTTAAAAACATGATTGCCTGTTGTTATAACGTCAACTCCGGTGTTTAAAAGGTATTCTGCAATAAAAGGGGTTATACCGTTAGTAGGAGCCGAGTTTTCTCCATTAGCGACTACCACATCGATTTTGTTTTCACTTTTGAAATTTGCGAGTATTTTTTTTATGAACTTACAGCCACATTCTCCGACGATATCGCCGACCATCAAAATTCTTATATGCCATCCTCCTAACGCGCGTAATCCGACGCACGGCTTTCTCTGATAAGATTTACCTTAATTTGCCCGGGGTAGGAAAGGTCCGATTCAATTTTTTGGCAAATATCATGCGCAAGAATTTTCATTTGATCGTCATTTATTTTTTCGGGGCTTATCATAACGCGAACTTCTCGCCCTGCCTGGATTGCATAACATTTTTCCACTCCTTCAAATTCAGAGACAAGAGTTTCAAGTTTTTGTAATCTTTTGACATAATTTTCCAAATCTTCTCGCCTTGCACCAGGACGCGCAGCTGAAACGGCATCCGCCGCTTGAACGAGTAAAGTGAAAAAATTGTGATTACTTGAAGTTTCATGGTGGTGCGCAATCGCTTCAATTACTGTTTTATTTTCTTTGTATTTAGTAGCAATTTCAACGCCGAGCTCCACATGAGAACCCTCGGAATCGTGCGTCATTGCTTTCCCGATGTCATGTAAAAGACCGCAGCGCTTAGCAAGAGGCACGTCAATTCCTAATTCAGACGCAAGAAAACCGCAAATCTGAGAGACTTCAAACGAATGTCTTAAAATATTCTGACCATAGCTGGTTCTGTATTTTAACCTGCCCAAAAGCCTTACGATATCCGGATGGATCCCAAGTACGCCAGCTTCTAAAACCGCAGCTTGACCTTCCTCTTTTATCTCTTTTTCAATTTTTTCAGTTGCCCGCTGTAACATTTCCTCTATCTTAGCCGGATGAATCCTTCCGTCCGCTATCAAATAATTGATTGTTTTACAAGCAATTTCACGCCGCATTGGGTCGAAAGCAGAAACGGAAACGGTTTCAGGAGTATCATCTATTATAAGATTTACTCCAGTAAGGTTTTCAATTGCACGGATATTTCTTCCTTCACGTCCTATTAATCTTCCCTTTATATCGTCATTTGGCAGCTGTACCACAGAAATTGCAATTTCCGCAATATGCCCCGCTGCGTAACGTTGTACGGCCAATGTTAAAATATTCCTTGCAATCTTTTCTTTCTCTTCTTTCAGGTTTTGTTCGTATTCCGAAATTTTAGTACCACGCTCATGCACAAGATTCTCTTGCAAAAGGTCTATAACTACTTTTTTAGCTTGTTCCAGAGTCAATGTTGAAATCTCTTCGAGCTTTTTAAGCTGCGCCCGTTTAATTTCTTCAGCTTCTCTAACTTTTCTTTCCAAATCTTTGATTTTTTCATTTATTGCTTTTTCTTTATTTTCCGTAGATTCAACCCTTCTGTCAACCGATTCCTCTTTTTGTCTTATCCTTTTTTCTTGAAGGTGCAAATCTTTCCGCCTTTCGGCTATCTCTTTTTCCGTTTCCTGACGGAACTTAAAAACCTCGTCTTTACCTTCCAGTACTATTTCCCGTTTTTTTGCTTGGGCTTGAATCTCAGATTGTTCCAAAATTTTTTGCGCTTCATTCTTAGATAAACCTAGCTGCTTTTCAATTATTGACTTTCTTAAAATATACCCGCCTAAAACACCTAACAGCAACGATGTCAAAGCGAATATTATCAATAGTAATGAATCCAACTAATTTCGACTTCCTCCTTAATGTCTAATTAAAACGAAATACGGACATACCCTACCCGGATTTTAATGAAATTTTACTAAAAAATAAAAAAACTTCCGTAATTCTAATAAACACCAAAATATGAGTCAAGTAAATTTTCTTTAGCGAAGTTTTGGCTCTTTGGGTTTTATAGCGTTGATTTTTACTTATTAGTTTATTTTGATTAAAAATTAAAATATTAAAGATATTATTTTATGGAAAAAAACAAATATTGTTTTAAACTATTGATTTTCAAAATTCAGTATATTAGACTTCCGATTGGCACTCCGTTAATGAAAGTGCTAAAATATTTCAGTACTATTTCAAGGAGGAATTTTTAATGGAAATCAAGCCTCTCTTAGACAAGGTTATAGTCAAGAAGGAAAAGGAGGTTGAAAAAAGGCAAAGCGGACTTATTGTAGCTGGCGATAAGAAAGATCAACCGATAATAGCGTTGGTCGTGGCAGTGGGTCCGGGCGGATTAGTCGACGGGAAGGAAGTGAAGATGTACGTCCATGAAGGCGATAAAGTAATTTTGAACAAATATTCCGGAACCGAGGTAACACTTGGCAGCGAGGAATACGTAATTGTAAGCCAGCGTGATATACTGGCATACGTGGGATGATTTTACCGATATTTTTAAATTAGATTAGATGAAATGGAGGTTTTGTAGATTATGGCTAAGGAAATTGTTTTTGGAGAAGACGCCAGAAAAGCGCTTTTAGCCGGAGTGAACAAGCTAGCGGATGCCGTAGGTGTTACCCTTGGTCCTAAGGGGCGCAATGTTGTTTTGGAAAAGAAGTATGGTTCTCCGTTGATTACAAACGATGGTGTAACCATCGCGAAAGAAGTAGAACTTGAAAATGTTTTTGAAAACATGGGTGCTCAGCTAGTTAAGGAAGTTGCAATAAAGACTAACGATGTTGCTGGCGATGGAACTACGACCGCGACGTTGCTTGCACAGACTCTTATTCGCGAAGGAATGAAAAATGTTGCTGCAGGCGCTAATCCGATTATCCTTAAGAACGGTATAAAGCTTGCGGTTGACGCTGCGGTTAATTCTATAAAATTGAACTCTAAGAAGGTTAACGGTTCGGGCGATATTGCACGCGTAGCGGCAATTTCGGCAGGGAGTGAGGATATTGGTAATCTTATCGCTGAGGCTATGGAAAAGGTAAGCGCAGACGGGGTTATCACCGTTGAGGAATCTAAGACTGCGGAAACATTCTCTGAAGTAGTCGAGGGAATGATGTTTGACCGTGGTTATGTGACTCCTTACATGGTAACCAACAACGAAAAAATGGAAGCGGTCTTGGATGATTCTTATTTGCTTATTACAGATAAGAAAATTTCGAGTATCCGTGAAATTTTGCCATTGCTTGAGCAGCTAGTAAAAAATGGTAAAAGACTTTGCATAATTGCTGAAGATATTGAAGGTGATGCGCTTGCAACTTTAATAGTTAACAATTTGCAAGGTACTTTCAGATGTGTAGGAGTTAAAGCTCCGGGATTTGGCGACAGAAGAAAGGAGATGCTGCGTGATATCGCAATTTTAACAGGAGGTCAAGTAATTTCGGAAGAGCTGGGTCTGAACCTCAAAGAGGCTACTATAGAACAGCTTGGCCGTGCGCGTCAAATCAAGATAGAAAAGGAACGTACCATTATTGTTGACGGAGCAGGCGATAAGAAAAAAATCCAAGAGAGAATCGTGCAGATCCGTACTCAAATTGCAGACAGTACATCAGATTTTGACAAAGAGAAACTTCAAGAAAGATTAGCGAAACTTTCAGGTGGTGTGGCTGTTATAAAAGTTGGAGCTGCTACGGAAGTTGAAATGAAAGAAAAGAAATTACGTGTTGAAGATGCGCTTGCTGCTACAAAAGCGGCGGTTGAAGAGGGTATTGTAGCCGGTGGCGGAATCGCGCTTGTTAATGCTACTGAAGCTGTTGAAGCTATTGTTAACAAAGCCGAGGGAGATGTAAAAACAGGTGCCGTTATTGTTTTGAGGTCGCTTGAAGCGCCTTTGAAGCAGATTGCCGCAAATGCGGGTTTAGAAGGGTCCGTTATTGTTGATAACGTTAAAAAATCCGGTAAAGTGGGATACGGTTTTAATGCTCTTTCTGGTCAGTATGGTGACATGATAGCCAATGGTATTGTTGACCCCACAAAAGTTACCCGCAGCGCGCTGGAAAACGCTGCTTCGGTTGCAAGCATGGTGTTAACTACAGAATCGCTTATTGCAGAAAAAAAAGAACCGGTTCATTCTCCGGCATCTCCACCTGACCCCGGCATGGGCGGGATGTATTAATTAAAACAGTATTGAACTTGGTAGTAGGCGCCGCTTTATAGCGGCGTTTTTGATTGTAAGCATGATGTTAACTACAAAATCGCTTATTGCAGAAAAGAAAGAACCGGTTCATTCTCCGGCATCTCCACCTGACCCCGGCATGGGCGTGATGTATTAATTAAAACGGTATTGAACTTGGTAATAGGCGCCGCTGTGTGATGGAGTTTTTTCTTTGATGTTGAAATTAAAGTCGATAATTGATAAAATGACAAAAATCGTTTACTAGGATGTGGATTTAACGTTAAGTCAAGGATTATTTGCGCTGCAAAGTCTTTCGCTCACTGAGATTCAGAGTATTCTGCGAAGAGCTCAAGAGTTCTGTGATGGCGTTCCAATGCCGGATTATAGCAGTAAATTAGCTTGTAATCTTTTTTTTGAGCCTTCAACTAGGACAAGCTATAGTTTTCAAGTTGCACAAAACAGGTTAAAAATGCGTTCTTTGATTTTTTCTTCTGAACATTCTTCCTTACAGAAAGGTGAAAGTTTTTATGACACAATTAAAGTGTTTGATTGCTTTAACCCGGATTTGCTGATAGTTAGGCACGGAAAAGAAAAGTTTTATGAAGAGTTTGCCGGAAGTATCGATACTCCTGTGATAAATGCCGGGGATGGAGCGGGTTCGCATCCAACTCAATCGCTTATTGATTTGATTACAATAAAGCAAGAATTTGGATATTTGGCAGGTTTGAATGTTGCTATTGTCGGGGATGTGCTCCATTCACGTGTGGCAAATACGAATATTGAAATTATGCAACGCTTTGGGATGAAAGTTTTCATGAGCGGCCCTCCTGAGTTTTTAAAAAGGGGCATGAGTTTTTTCCCGCTCTTGGAATTAATAGAATTTTGCGACGTTATAGTGATGCTTCGTGTTCAAAATGAACGTCACGACAGTAAATTTTCACTAAAAGATTACAATTTTAAATATGGTTTGAATTCGAAAATGCTTTCTTTGATGAAACCCGGTGCTATAATAATGCATCCCGGACCGGTCAATAGAGGAATCGAGCTTACTGAAGATTTGGTTGAATGTTCGCGTTCAAGAATTTTTAATCAAGTCAAAAATGGTATTTGTGTAAGAGCAAGCGTCATGGAGGCTATATTTAAAAGTTTAATTTAACAACCGGACTTCTCACTGTTGTAATTTTTTAAATTTTTTGACGTTTCATGAATATGGTCTTGATAAGTTTTTAAATTAATATTTTGTTAAAGGATTTGTAAGTAATCCATAAAGCCAAGGAGTAAGCTTGTGCTAATAAAAGACGGTTTAATTTTTTATAATGAAGTTTTTAAAAAAAATGACATATATTGTGAAGATGGAATAATAAAAAAAATAGGTTTCAATTTGGATAAATCAACCGGCGATTTTAATGTGGTGAAATCCGATGGTTGTTTGGTTTTACCTGGATTTGTAGATATGCATACCCATTTGCGAGAACCAGGTTTTAGCTACAAGGAAACAATTTCTTCCGGAACCAAGGCTGCATTAGCTGGGGGATTTGTTACTTTATGTTCTATGCCAAACGTCGAGCCCGCTCCTGATTGCGAAAAAAATTTAAAAATTCAAAATAAAATTATTCAATCCGATGCCTTATGTTGTGTTATGCCGTTCATGAGTATCACAAAATGTCGAGCTGGAAGAGAACTTATTGACTTTAGAAAAATTCCATGCTATTGCCCTGGAATAAGTGACGATGGAAATGGAATCGACGACGATGAACTTGCCCAAAAAGCTTTCCGTGCCGCCGCCGAATTTGGAATTTTGATATCTTCACACTGCGAATATAAGAAATTTTCAGGAAAATTAGCCGAAACGGAGCACCTTAGGCGCGATTTGGATCTTGTTAAAGAATATAAATGTAGATATCACGCTCAGCATCTTTCATGTTCTGAAAGCTTCGATCTTGTAAGACGTGCAAAATATTTGGGATTACCTGTTACTTGTGAAGTAACTCCGCATCACGTTTGTTTTTGCCAAAATGATGTAAGAGATTCCGGAAATTTTAAAATGTCGCCCCCCTTGCGTTCTCAAAACGATAAAGAATCCGTTGTCAAAGCGCTTTTAGATGGAACCATTGATGTAATTGCTACCGACCATGCTCCGCATTCGCCTCAAGAAAAAGAAAGAGGCTTCTTAAAGAGTCTTAACGGAGTTTCCGGACTTGAGGTAGCTTTTGCGTCGCTTTATACTAATCTAGTATGTACAGGTCGAATTAATTTATCGAAGCTGGTAAATTTATTGACGTTAGCTCCGAGCAGAATTTTAGGTTTACGCAGCGCTATCGCCGTTGGAGAAAAAGCAAACTTAACAATTGTTAACTTGGAAAACTCTTGGAAGGTTGAGGGTAAAAAGTTTTATTCAAAAGGTAAAAGCACTCCTTTCGAGGGGAAGATCGTCAAAAGTTCGATCGAGTATACAATCTTTAATGGTAATATTTTATTCAAGAGATGAATTATCCTATTTTAAATTTTGATTGTGATTTATCGCTTATAAAAGGTATCGGCAAGAGTAGCATCTTACGTTTTCGGCGGCTCGGAATTTCTAACGTAGGCGAGTTGTTGAAATTTTATCCTCGAGCCTATGAAGATTGGAGTAAAGTATCAGATATAAATTCGGCATGCGGGGCACAAGAGAAAAAAATTATTAAAGTTGAAATTTTAGAAAAATGTAAATTTATTAAAACAAAAAATAAAAAACTTTATAAAATATTAGCCAAATCAAGCGAAAATCTTTTTGTAGATGTCTTATTTTTTAATTCAAAAGCAAGCGCCACTACTTTAGAGCCAGGTGAAACTTTCCTTTTAATGGGAATCATTACTAAGAATAGAGGAAATTTTGAAATAATCTGTCCTAAATTTCGCAACATAAAATTTTTAGATAGAAAAATTTTTCCGATTTACTCGCAAGTGTGCGGACTTCCAAGCTGGCGTATTTCAAATGCAATTAATAATGCACTTAAATTATTGCCTTTTCAGCAGGACGCTCTGCCGGAGTTCATTGTCAGGAAATATTCTCTGGTTTCGTTTGATTTTGCAATTAGAAAAATTCATTTTCCTGAAAACAAAAGTGAACTTGAATTTGCCCGCAGGCGTCTTGCTTTTGGGGACTTACTAGTATGGCGCCTCGCGATGGAACGCATCAAGAAATTCGGAACTGATAAAATTAAATATAATTCTGTTAAGATTAAAGATTTTTCTAATGAATTTATTAAAAATTTGCCATTTAAACCTACGGGTGCTCAAATCAGAGTAATAAAGGAATGCACGATTAACATGAAGTCAACTATTCCGATGCGGCGCATGCTTCAGGGCGACGTAGGTTCAGGCAAGACAGCTGTAGCTGCAACGTTGGCTTACAATACTGTTAAATCAGGATTTCAAGTTTCAATTATGGTTCCAACAGAAATTTTAGCGTTTCAACATTATGAAAATTTCAAAAAAATGATGCCTGATTTTGAAGAAATTTACTTAATTACTGGTTCAACTTCCAAAAAAAAGAAAAATGAGATCATCGAAAAATTTTTATGCGGCATTCCCGGTATATTAGTTGGTACGCAAAGTCTTATTTCTGAAGGGATTAGATTTAAAAATTTGGCACTTGCCATCACCGATGAACAACATCGTTTTGGGGTAGGGCAGCGCAGTAAACTTGCTCAAAAGGGGAATAACCCTCACACTTTGGTGATTTCAGCGACTCCAATACCGAGGAGTCTTGCATTAGTCCTTTACGGAGATATGGATTTTTCCGTCATAGATGAATTTCCACCTGGCAGAAAAGCTGTTCAAACTTTTATAGTTAGCAGTGAGAAACGCGGAGAAGTTTTAAAATTTCTTGAACTAAAGCTTCGTTCCGGTACCCAAGCTTATGTTGTTTGCGCTGCAATAGAACCCGACCCAGACTTGCAAGAACCAGAAGAAAAAATTATTGACGTTGAAAATTATAGAAAAGATTTTCTTACGCAGGAATTTTTAAATGAATTCAAGACAGAAATTGTGCACAGCAAAATTAAATCCTCAGAAAAAGAGAAAATTATGAAGGATTTCTGCCTTGGAATTACTAAGCTGTTAATTTCTACTACTGTTATAGAAGTTGGGCTCGACGTTCCTAACGCTTCTTTGATGATAATAGAAAACGCAGAAAGATTCGGATTAGCAGTACTCCATCAACTACGCGGCCGCGTTGGAAGGGGTACTGAGGAAAGTTATTGTATATTGATTTCTGATAAAAAATGGGGCGATGCCAGAGTACGTCTTAAAGCGATAAAAACTTCTAATGATGGTTTCTTTCTTGCTAATCAAGATTTAAAACTGCGGGGTCCAGGTGAATTTTTCGGCAAAAGACAACATGGAGCGCTCGACCCACGTTTGGCTAGCGCTCTCCGCGACGCAAAAATAGTTGAAGAATGCATTCTTGCATCTCATGATTTATCTTTCGAAGAAACCCTTCCTTTGGCTATTGAAACTAAAATCGAAACACTTATAGAAAGTATATGAATAATGAATAAAATGTTAATCATACTATTAAAACTTTAATATTTAACCAAACTTTTGGCAACAAAAACCTCGGCACCCGTGCGGACACCGAAGAGTTGTAAAACAATACGAAAGCTAGCTAGAGGACTTGCCTTCGGTCTCTACAGTCTTACTTGTGGCTCTTACTTACATCTGGTTTATCGTCCGAAACAGCACGATCCAAAGTTCCTTTCAGACTTTGCCCCATCTCTCTAGCTTTATTGGTGTACTTCTCAGGAATTAACGCTGACACGAAAGCGATTATTAACGGTGAAACAACAATTAAAGCTACAGTACCTAAAAAACCCGTAATATCTCCAAGATCCATTATAATTGCACCCCTTATTGTTTTTTCAATCATCAGAAGTTAAACAAAGTTAAACTCCAAACTCACTGAATCTATAAATAATTGTATAATACTTCAAACCCATTGTCAATACATTTTATGGAAAACAGTCGAACGAAAACAAAATGATTAGTTGATTTTTAAATCCGCACTCGCAAGACAAAATATTTTAAGCAATTATCATAAAAGATTTCTCATATTGTATTGATGTATTGATGTAAAAACTTACGTAACCGACGGCTGAAATCGTACGATTTGGTTGATCCTGAGAAATATCATTTATCAAAATCTTTGTAAATTATCGAAAATTCTGTATTGATTTTTATGTAAAAAGCATTGTCACATGAGGTTTCAGCAATGCTGTTTTCATATTAATTTAAAAACTTCCGCCGCCTTTTTGAAAATTCAGGGATGACCTTGCTGTGTTATGATTATTTCTTCAGGAAATTGGGGATAATGAATAAAAATTTCCAAAAATACTTGCAAAATTATTTATTTTATTTTATCATTCCCCCATGGATCAAAAGCCAAGATTTCCGCGGTGTCAGGGGCTGTTGGGAAATTAGGCTAACCTAAGGGGGAGTGAAATATGGATTTTAGAAAAACAACCAGAAAATTTTGGGCTCTCGTGTTTGCGGCAGGTTTTGCTGTGTGGAGCCCGGCGATCAGTGCAGGCGGAGTGCAGTGGCAGGGTCATGGTGAGGTTTTTAAAGTCAAAGGTGGAAGTGCCCCAGGGCAGCCCCAGAATCCTTTAAGATCTGGTAGGCTTGCTAGTGCCGCTAGTGCCGCTAGTAGTATTAATGATATTCTTGAGGAATATGATGCGTGGATTCCCAAAGATGCATTAAAGGGCAAGAACTTTATAGTTAGTGATTTTACAACCGATGGTCTTAAGATTACTTTGGGTGGAGACCCAGGCTGGAGACTTTTGGCCGTTGATGGAGATGGCCAAAGAGGTTTAGTGGTTCATGTTGATGATTGGAATGAAACCGAGGATTTGTCACCAGACAGTTTAGATGAATGGGCAAGTGATAAACTTGGATATTTAGGTGCTGCTAATCTTCTTTCTACGGTAGAAGTTGAGTTTGTTGCTCTTTATGATGCTGGTACTGGTACTGATACTAGTATTAGTACTAGTGTCGAGGAGTTCGGATCAAAATGTTTCCTTCCGACGGTTAGTGATGTTAATGAAGCTAATGGTAGTTTTACTCAGGCAAAACTAGATCTTGGGTTTATCGATGCAAATGTGCCGGCTAAGAACATTGCAATTTATGGAGAGTATATTAACGGACCCTTGGGAGTTATAAAAGGAAATTTGTCTTCAATCCCTAACGGTTCAGTTGGTTGGCTCGTACCGCGTATGGTGGTTTTAAATTTTACAAATCTTGTGGGGTTGCGCGGAGATAACATGATTAGCAGTAACCATACTCCTGTGTTCGGCGATGGTTCAGCTCCAGGTTCTAAAGATAGTTTTCCTACAGGAACCGTTAAAGAAGACGTTCCTAACTATAGGTTTACGGTCGACGGTGTTGACAAGGATGACATCGGGAAAGAAAACTTGATAGTGAATGTTGGATTTGATACAAATATATCAGACTTTAGCCAATACTACGAATTTTCCTATGAGTTTAAAATTGACTCAGATAACTTTTCAATAGACTTTGAAAAAATTTTGGAGAAAGCTGCAAATGATTTAGCCATGATACCTGGTCAGAGTGCGATGCCCTTTGACTTATTGACGTCAGAAGGTGTAAGGTTGAGTGCTTTCCTTGAAAAGGAGAAGAATACAATCCATCGCACAAATTCATCATCGGCTTTTGAAGTCGTTTTGAAAAAGTGTGTGAAGATAAGATTTTTAACGGAAGATCAGAGGAAAGTAGATAATCTTCCAAGATCTGGTCTTTATCAAGTGGGAGATGTGATCACTCAGGAGCCGACTCGTCCTCATTACCTTTTTGATGGGTGGATGCTTTGGGATGGCGATCTCGACGAAAGTGATCTCCTGGATAGCATAACTGTTGGAGATAGTGACGCGATTTACTTTGCGACCTGGACACCTAGTATTGCAGACGAAGAACAAAATGTTGAAGACGATGAAAGTGACTATGGAAGCGGTGAAAGTGACTATGGAAGCGATGAAAGTGATGAAAAATTTTTTGTAGGTTATTATGGAGAGTTGTACGATTATGAGACAGGAGTTGGGGTAAAGGGCTGGTTTAATAGAGACCCTAAAACACTGGAGGTCACTGTCGTAACAGGAAACAAGGATGTCCTTGATGAAGTGGATAATCCAGAAAACATTGAAAAAATAAAGATCGTTGACATAAAAGTATTTGATGAATACGGGGAATCTTGTCAGCCTGTTGACAGCGTCACCGTGGATGTAAGGCTTGAAGGTAGCTGGGATGCAAGTGAGATTGAAGCGAGATATGTTTCATTGGGAACCGATGAAACGGTAAAATTAACGGGCACTTACAAAGACGCTAATGATGGTAATGTACATGCTGTATTTGAAGTTACTCATCTGAGTCCATACGCTGTAATTGACAGAAGAGTGGGCAACGAAACGACGGATCCAGTATTCAAAAGCGTATTAGGATATAACCCGAAAACGGGCGAAAGTATTACAGTCGCCGTGCTTTGTCTAGCATCTTTGAGCTTGGCTTGCGCAATGTTTATTGTTGCAAAGAGAAGTAAAATAAGAGACGAAGAATAAGTCTGTTAGGGAAAGAAATAGATCAAGCAAAAAACCGCCTGAATTTCAGGTGGTTTTTTACTGTGAGAAATTGTCTATTGAAATTTCGAAAACCTAATAAAAATGCTTGATAAATTATTAAATAAACTTGATAGAATCAGAGTTTCTATTTTGGTTTTTATTCCTCCAATATAAGCATTTAGTTCAATTAAAATCATTAAACGCAGATGAATTCTTAAAATAATTGTGGTATTGTGATGTTGTCATTTAGAAACTAAACTTTTAGCCGAAACCATAAATAACGAGGCGGGACTTTCGTGAAGATATCTCAATGGGAAAACTATGAATTGCTTGATTGTTCTAACGGAGAACGTTTAGAACGCTGGAATGATATTATTCTTGTGCGTCCTGATCCTCAGGTTATTTGGAAGACTCCTAAACTTGAACCGCATTGGAATTTGCCTCATGCTAAGTATTTTCGTTCAAAATCAGGCGGTGGAAGCTGGAAATTTCTAAAAGATTTCAAAAGGCCATGGCAGATTTGCTACAAAGATTTGAAATTCACAGTTAATACAATGGGTTTTAAGCACACCGGTGTCTTCCCCGAACAAGCTGCCAACTGGGATCTGATTCGAAAACTATTGGTAGGAAGAAATAATGTTAATGTTTTAAACCTTTTCGCTTACACAGGAGGGGCTACCCTCGCTTGCGCGAAGGCAGGGGCCTTTGTTTGTCATGTGGATTCCGCAAAATCGATGGTCCGTTTAGCTCGAGAAAACGCATTAAATTCAGGCCTGCTGGAGCGTAAAATCAGGTGGATTGTAGACGACTGTAGAAAGTTTTTGCAAAGAGAAATTAAGCGAGGCGTTAAATACGATGCGATCATCATGGATCCGCCTTCATATGGGAAAGGTCCTTCTGGAGAAGTTTGGAACCTTGAGAGTGATATTTTTGAACTGATTTTATGCGGTAGCAAAGTCTTATCGAATAAACCTTTATTTTTTATGTTAAATTCCTACACTTCAGGAATTTCCTGTGAAATAACAAAATGCTTGCTTGAACAAACTATCAACAAAGTTTTTTCAGGCACTGTAGAAGGGTATGAATTGGGAATAAAAGTAAAAAATGTTGGTATAAGTTTGCATTCAGGTTCCACGTCTGTTTGGATAAACCGTAAGTTGGGATTCGATTTCTGTATTTGAGTGTCAGAAAAATGTTGGACACTTACAATAGATTTTTCATCGCCAAATGTTGAAATCGAATATCAAAGTGAAGCTCTGTCGTCAAATAAGATTTTTTTTAATTTTTTGGGCATAAATATTTTTCTTTTGCGCGCAAAAAATTTTTCGGTTTCGGAAACCACAATCGAAAGCGAAGCAAGTAGCATCACAATTGTCCACTGAAAGAGCGTGAGATTTTTCGTCATGAAAAGTTTATTAAGCTGCGGAACTAATGCTACAATTACTTGCAGGAACGCACAAAAAGCTATCGCTGTAATTAATTTAAAATTATTTAAAATTTTTGTTTCAAAAATAGATTTTTTGCTCTTTACATTAAATGCATGCGCAAGCTGAGAAAGCCCAAGAGTCATAAACGCCATAGTCTGACCTATGATAGGAGCTTTCAAATCAGAATCGAATAAATTCCTTCCAATTATGAACGCAAGGATAGCAACTACCCCCATAAAACAACCTTCAATTAGGATGTTATACCCCATAGAACCTGAAAATAAACTTTTTTTAGAATCAACAGGTCTGTTTTTCATGATGTTTTCTTCAATCGGCTCCATTCCTAATGCCAACGCCGGGAATGAATCTGTAACGAAGTTGATCCAAAGTAGCTGAATCGCAATTAGCGGCGGCGGAAGATGCATAACAAACGCTAAAAATACTGCTATGATTTCACCGACGTTTGTTGAAAGAAGAAAATGTGTAGTTTTCTTTATATTTTCATAAATTCCCCTGCCTTGCCGAGCGGCCTCCACAATGCTTGAAAAATTGTCGTCGGCAAGAATTATATCAGAAGCCGATTTCGCTACGTCAGTTCCAGAAAGACCCATTGCACATCCTATGTCGGAAGCTTTAAGCGCAGGAGCGTCATTGACTCCGTCGCCGGTCATAGCCACTACCGCTCCGCCCGCTTGAAACGCTTTTACGATTCTTACTTTATGTTCGGGCGAAACACGCGCAAAAACGGAGTATGAGAAAATATTTTTTTCCAGAGTCTGCTGATCCATTTCGTTAAGCTCTTTTCCAGTAATTGCGCAACTAGGGCATGTCATAATCCCCAATTGGTGGGCGATGGCTTTAGCCGTGAGGACATGATCGCCCGTAATCATTACCGGCTTTATTCCTGCTTCAATACACCTTTTAACAGATGCTTCAGCTTCTGGGCGCGCCGGGTCGATTATGCCGATTAAACCTAAAAAAATTAAATCACACTCTGCCTGGGTCGGTTCTTCTGAAGACTCTTTAAACGCTACCGCCAAAACCCTGAGAGCTTTCGAAGCCATTGATTCATAAGTTTTTTTAATTGCTCTAACGGTATTTTCATCAATCATTTTAATCTTTTCGCTAGAAAGATATTTAGAGCAAAGCGGCAAAAGAAAATCTGGAGCGCCTTTTGAGATAACTTTATAGTGATTATTTTCTTTCTTATGAATTGTAGTCATAATTTTTCGGCTTGAATTAAAAGGAATTTCTTTAACGCGTAAAAATTTTCTTTCAAGCTCTGTTTTAATTTTGCCTATTTTTGAGGCTGCGTCTAAAAGAGCGTTTTCGGTAGGTTCGCCCATAATTTTGCCTGCGCTTTGTTTTGAATTATTGCACAGCGCAGCACAACTAATTATTTCCGCAGCGACAGCAGAGTATTCCGGTTCTATTCCTTTTATGCTGCGAATTTCAACTACAGTCATCTTGTTTTGAGTAAGAGTTCCTGTTTTGTCAGCGCAAATGACGGTAGCTCTCCCTAAAGTTTCAACTGCCGGAAGCCTTCTTACTATAGCGTTTTTCTTGGCCATACGCTTAACTCCTATGGCAAGAGCAATTGTAACGACGGTAGGAAGACCCTCTGGAATTGCTGCTACAGCAAGACTTATTGCAATCATGAAAACTTCAAGCGGATTTATATGTTGAAAAAGACCCAATATAAAAATTATGGCGCATATTATTAATGTTGCAATTCCAAGAACCTTTCCTGTTTTTGCAAGACGCAGTTGTAACGGAGTCTGCGGAGTTTGAGTACGATTAATCATTCCCGCAATTTTCCCGACCTGTGTCTCCATTCCGGTTTGAGTTACAATAGCCGTAGCTCGCCCTGAAGTTACAAAACTTGTTGCAAAAATCATATTTGACATTTCGGCAACAGGAGTATCTTTAAGAAGAATATCGCATCCATTTTTAGACACAGACGAAGATTCTCCGGTAAGAGTGGATTCTTCAACTCTAAGATTCCTTGACGTTATTATTCTTGCATCTGCGGGAATTGAATCCCCAGTTTCAATGATTAAAATATCGCCAGGAACAAGATCTTCGGAAAGAATCTTTTGATGTCTTCCGTTCCTTATGACTTTAGCGTAAGAAGCAGAAAGTTTTTTAAGCGAATCTATAGCTTTTTCGGCTTGATTTTCTTGTATAACTCCTATTATTGAGTTAAAGGTTACTATTGTAAGAATTATTATTGAGTCTATGTAATCGTTATTTTTGTTTATAAACGATGTTACAAATGAAACTGCTGCAGCAATTAGAAGAGTTATTACCATGAAATCTGAAAATTGCTCCAAAACCTTTTTAAGAAAGCCTTTCTTTTTACCTTCTTTCAGTATATTTTTTCCGAATTTACGCTGCTGTTTTGCTACTTCTTTAAAATTAAATCCACGTTCGGGGGTTGATTCAAAAATTTTTATAACTTCTTCAATTTTAAGCGTTTGCCACTCCAAAAATTATCAACTCCAACAATATTAGACAACTTTCAATGCTACCATTTATATGGGAAAGTTTTGCGTACAATGACTTGAACTTGACTTCAAAGCGTAAATTTTAAAAAATCTTAGAATTCATAATAATATAAAGATAAAATTTGAATTTAGAAACATAACTTTTTGCAGCCCTAGTTTTTGTTTTCATGGTGTACACTGTACCCATCAAGGCAGTCTCGGGAGATGCGAATGACTCGATGATTCTGGAAATTTGTGGTTTTGATCGTGATTTGGTGCGTACTGTTTTAAAGATGGTTACCACAAACCTCGACGGGACCCCCCCGGCGAAGTTCTCTCGCCCGTTTGTCGGAAGCTAAGGTATCGAAAATGATCCAATTCTTCCTTCTGCTCAGAGGGGATTCTTTTCAAATATTTTTTATTCGGTAAAAAAGTTTTTTAAACGAAAGGAAAAGATTCATTTTGTTTTTGAGGCCGTTGCCTTAACATCAGCAGGTGGCGCAGAAGGAGAAAGTGAGGCCTCGATTCCCAAAAGCTTCCCTAGATTGATGAATTTTGCTTTGCTAGTCTGAACCATATGCATTTGTAATTTTTGCACAAACATCTTTGTTGACTCTTAACAAAGCCGCATTTCGGGCGTTTAATTTTGTTGTTCATAAAAATATTTTAGCGATTAACTTTTTTAGCAATACCATATTTATAACAAATTTGGTATCCTATCTGAAAAACACCGCTTTTTTTATAAATTTGATCTCTTATTTTTTCTCTAATTTGTCCATTCCTATCATATGAACTTTTTTGATAAAATGTTAGAATTAATGCTTATTATCATTACTATTAAAATTAAATATACGTAAAGGTCTTTAAATTCTGGTTCAAATACAAAGCTCATCTCACAATAGGATCGTCTTACGGCTTGAGTTTTGATGCCTGAAGAGCAGCTTCCAATCTTTGCAACGTTTGGTCTTTTCCAATTATTTCAAAGATTTCAACTGCTCCCCCAGGCGTGACAGCTAAACCCGAAACCGATATCCGAGCAACCCACATTACTGCGGCGTCTTTTACTCCAACTTCGGAAGCAACTTGAGAAAAGATTGAACGAATTCCAGCATATGACCAATCCTTAAGTTTTTTCGTTATTTCAATCAAAGCTAAAAGTATTTTTGGAACATTTTCCGGAGTCGTTTTGCTTTTTTTGTTATAGAAAATTTCAAAATTAAAATCTTTAACTTCGAATAAAAAATCTATCTTTTCGGGTATATCTCCTAATTTTTCAACTCTTTGATGCAAAATTTTAGAAAGTTTCAGTCGGTTAGTTCCCTGTAAAACCTTGATAATTTCATTCTTTTTCAATGATTGTCCATTAGATATAAAATTTTCCACAATTTCAACAAAATTTTCAACACTTTTACTTTTCATATACTCGAAATTCATCCACAGTAATTTTTTAACATCGAATACTGAAGGAGATTTACCTATGCGGTCGATGGTAAACTCTTTTTCAAGCTCTTCAAGAGTAAAAAATTCACGTTCTCCTTTGGGGTTCCAACCTAAGAGAGCTATAAAATTGACTATTGCTTCCGGAAGAAATCCCTGCGAAACGAGTTCCTGAAAGCTTACGGATCCGTTACGCTTAGAAAGTTTCGAAGTAGTGCCATCTGGATTCTTACCCAAGATTAAAGGAAGATGAATATAATTGGGAATGCTCCAACCGAAAGCATCGTAGAGCAAGTTATATTTAGGAGTTGAAGAAAGATACTCACTTCCTCGAACAACGTGAGTAATATTCATTTCATGGTCGTCCACCACATTTGCAAAGTTGTATGTTGGAAATCCATCAGATTTTATTAAAATTTGGTCTTCCAATTCTTCATTTTTTATAGAGATCTCACCAAAAACCATATCTTTAAAGAAAGAAACGCCCTCAAGCGGCATTTTTTGCCGAATCACATATGGAACGTTCTTCATTAATTTTTGATTTATTTCGTCTTGGCTCAAAATTCGACATTTTCGATTATATCCATGTGATTCCCCCTCGGCGCTGTGCCCTTCTTTTTCGCAAAAGCAATAATATGCACCCCCCTTAGACAAAATTTCTGAAGCGTATTTTAAATAAATTTCCCTCCTTTGGCTTTGAACATATGGAGCATAAGGCCCGCCAATGTCAGGGCCTTCGTCATGTTTGATTCCTGCCAATTTCAACGTTTTATAAATCACAGATTCCGAACCAGCAACATAACGAGAACGGTCGGTATCCTCAATTCTTATTATAAACTTGCCATTCAAAAATTTAGCAATCAGATATTCAAAAAGTGCCGATCGCAAATTTCCAATATGCATAAAACCTGTAGGACTCGGTGCAAAACGAGTACGAATTGGAAGCACAGTAATTCAACTCCTGAGAAATATTAAGTTTTAACAGGCCAGTTTAAACTTTTTGTATCTTTAAGATAACAAATCACAGATTCTTTAATAGAGTTTACCCGAGATTCTGACTCAAATTTTGTTTTACCATTTGCCAGTATATAAAATTTAATCAGAGGCTCAGTACCAGATGGCCTCACAATCAAACGGTTACCACCTGATAATTCAAAAGATAACACGTCGGAAATCGGTAAATCTATCTTATTTTTAATATTTTTAATCAAATCATGATGAGTTGAACTACGGTAATCACAAACCACTAAAACTTTTAAAGTTCCGAAACTGTATTTATCTTTGAGAATTTTCATCACTTTTTCAACTTTCGCAATTCTTTTTGAATCAACTACTTCACAGGATAAAGTCAATTCCGAATAAAAACCATAAGTTTCATATAAATTTTCCAGAATATCCATTAAATTTAGTCTTTTATGTTTAAAATACGCAGTCATTTCACAAGCAATACAGGCCGCATGAATTCCATCTTTATCGCGAATATAAGGTTCAAAAAGAAATCCTCCGCTTTCTTCAAAACCCATAAGGAAACATTTTGAAGCCTCTTTAAATTCCAGCTCCTGAAGCTGTTTCCCGACATATTTAAACCCAGGCAAAGTTTCTATTATTTTAATTTTATTTCGTTTTGCAACTTCATCTGCCAGACCACCACTAACAATGCTTTTAATAAGTACATTTTTTTTTGTTCCACGCTCGATAAAATAGAAAAGAAACAAAGCCGCAAGTGTATTACCGCTAAGAACCTGATACGAACCATTAAACGGAACCGCAACGCCCAAACGGTCGCCGTCAGGGTCGTTTAAGATGATGATATCCGAATTTTGGGTTTTAGCTAAAACGAACGCTTGTTCGAATGCTTCTAACTTTTCCGGGTTTGGAACCTGACATGAAGTAAAATTTTCATCAGGAGCCTCCTGGAGTTTTACAATATTTAAATTTTTAAATCCAGTCCTTTTTAGAATCTCTTTTAAAATTTTCCCAGCGCAGCCGTTAAGCGGAGAATAAGTTAAATTTAATCCATGGGGCGCAAAACTAAATTGACTCAAATCGATTATTTTTTTTATATAATTTTCTATTAAATTTTCATTAACAAATTTCGCAGCTCCTTGGGAAAAAGCATCCTTTAAACCTAATGTTTTCACATCGTTGAATACGTCTATTTTTTCGAAATATTCACATATTTTACCGACATCAACAATTTGAGATCCTAAATCATCATAAACTTTATAACCATTATATTGAGCCCCATTATGGCTGGCCGTTATCATAATTCCTGCTGAAGTTTTCAATTGTCGAACTGCAAACGAAAGAAGAGGAGTCGGCTGAAATTCTTTAAATATATAAACTTTTATCGCATTTCCAGCAAAGACTTCCACTGCTTTAACAGCAAAAAGTTCGGAATTTTTTCGGGTATCATAAGAAATCACAACCGAAGGGTTTACAAATTTATCTAATATAAATTTTGAAATAGCCTGCGTAATTTGAGCGACAGTATACACATTAATTCGGTTAGGCCCAGCACCCATTAATGCACGCACTCCAGCAGTACCGAACTTTATAGAGTCTCCAAACCTGCTGAAAATTTCATTTTTATCGTCTTTGATGCTTAAAAGCTCTTCACTAACACTTCTATTATCAAAAGTTTTATCTAACCACTTGTTATAAAGATCAATCAAATTCACGTTATTCAACAACTTTAATCAAACTTTTTATAGCCAACTTGCAATGATTATCAAAGAAAACCAAGTCTGACGCTCTGCAAGGAACAACCTTTCCTAATGATAAGTTCAACCAAACTTTACAGAGTTAACTCTAATGCCCGGCCCCATAGTACTCGCTACAGTACAACTTTTAACGTACTGCCCCTTGCTTGCTTCTGGTTTAGCCTTAACGATCACGTCCATCAAAGCTTCAAAGTTCTCACAAAGTTTTTCTGGACCGAACGAAGCCTTGCCGATAGAACAATGAATAATATTGTTCTTATCAAGTCTGTATTCGATTTTACCGGCTTTTGCTTCCCGAACGGCCTTACCGATTTCTGTCGTAACGGTACCAGCCTTTGGATTTGGCATTAAACTACGCGGTCCCAAAACCTTACCTAACCGCCCTACAGCCGGCATCATATCTGGAGTTGTTATTAAAACATCAAATCCAAACCAATTTTCATTTTGAATTTTTTCTATATAATCTTCAGCCCCAACGTAATCAGCGCTGGCTTCAGAAGCGAACTTTTCATTTTCTCCCTTGCAGATTGCCAAAACCTTAACGGTTTTTCCTGTTCCGTTAGGTAAAACCACCGCGCCACGGACCTGCTGATCAGCATGACGGGAGTCTACACCCATTCTTATATGAATTTCAACAGTTTCATCAAATTTTGCTTTAGCAGTTTGAACACAAATTCCCAATGCCTCTATCGGCTCGAAAGACGAATTTTTTTCGTAAACTTTACAGATTTGAGCATACCTTTTTCCTCGTTTCATGAACATTCCTCCAAAATAGTGGTAAAACCGGAACAAATCCTCCCACAGAACACCTAAGCCTTTATAGTAACGCCCATACTTCGAGCCGTGCCGGCGACCATACTAACAGCCGCATCAAGTGTGGCAGCGGTAAGATCAGGCAATTTTTGTTCGGCGATAGCCTTAAGCTGTCCCCGAGTAATCTCCGCCACCTTGGATTTGTTGGGCACGGCGGACCCCTTCTCAAGGCCACACGCTTTTTTGATCAAAACCGCGGCAGGAGGAGTTTTAGTCACAAATTCAAACGAACGATCAGCATATATCGTTATAACAACTGGGATGATCGTGTCGATATCATTTTTTGTACGATCATTAAATTCTTTAGTGAAATTTACCATATTCACTCCATGGGGACCAAGTGCCGAACCAAGAGAAGCCGGAGTCGCTTTCCCCCCGGGAATCTGCAATTTAACCTGCGTCACAATTTTTTTTGCCGATGTCGCCATTTAACCGCCTCCAAACGTTTTCTGTTCATTGAATACCACTAGCCTCTTCATCAATCATTAAGATATTGATTGAATTTGGCTGTGATCATCCTTAACTTAAAACTACTGTTATTATTGATTATAAACAAAACGCCGACCGAACGCAAACCAAAACAAATCTTTATTAAACAAGAAAACTTTCCGCCAAACACAAAAAAACACTCTCAAAAATGATCATAAACTTATTTTGATAACCTTATTCAAATATTAATCTAAATTACTTTATAGGTGAAACATCATCTAAACGCAATTCAACAGGAATTTTTTTACCAAACATAGGAACATTAACTTTTACAACTCCACCATCCAAATCAATTTCAGAAACATCGCCTTCGGAACCTTGGAGTGGCCCAACCAAAATCTCTACCAGATCCCCTTCTCCGTAACTAATCTCAAGCCCGCTGTTTACACCAACTCCAAACGTCTCAACGTCCTTCTCATCCATGGGGAGCGGCTTGGATGAAGAAGTTCCTACAAAACCAACCAAACCTCGAATGCTTCTTAACATATGATAAAAATCATCAGTTAAAACTAATTTTACAAAAATGTATCCTTGGTAAAGTTTTCGTTCAACCGTACGCCTTTTGCCTTCTTTTACTTCAGTGAAGGTCTCGGTAGGGATTTTCACACCATGGAACAAATCCGCCAAGCTATTATTTTCAACAACCTTTAAAATGTTAGCAGCCACATTATTTTCATACCCAGAATATGTTTGAACCACATACCATTTGGCTTCCTCCAGCTTAAGCACCCCCATACAACCTAACTTTATTATGTTTAATCATCGTGAAACATTCATAACGGCGCTTAATGCATGAATCAAGCCCAAATCCACCAAAAAAACAAATATACCGACAACAAAAATCATCGCGAGCGTGATGCCCGTATTCTTAAATGTCTCTCGAGGGGTCGGCCATACAACCCTTTTAAATTCCCTAAAAAATTCTTTGACCTTTAAAACAGTTGCTAATTCTTTCTTTTTTTCTCCACCGCTATTGTTACCCTCAACAGCCATGCTTCCACCTCCATAAAACGACCAAAAACAAGCTATTTTGTCTCTTTATGCTCGGTATGCTTCCTGCAAAACCGACAATGCTTACGTAAGACTAAGCGATCAGGGTCGTTTTTTTTGTTTTTTACTGTGTCAAAATTTCGGTGCTTGCACTCTTCACACGCAAGTGTGATTTTAATCCTCATGTTAGCCCTCTCCCCCTTATGTCTTCCGAGCACACAACCACACATTGGAGTATAACATAACCGTTGATTAAAGTCAAATGCAAAATAGCAGCAAGGATTTACCACAGATATGCTTGAGTAATTAAGCTCAGATGCAATCTAAAAATACAAAATCCAAGATGAAACATTTTACCACGCCGTAAATTTAAGGCCCGGATAACCTTGATTTCTAAAAGATGAGAGCAAAGGTTCCTTTAAAGCAAGCATTAAAATTCAGCTGCAATAATCTTCCAATATCTTACTTAACTCTTCTTCATTTCTGGCTGAAATTCCATATTCCAAAAACTTTCTGTCAGCTTCAGGTAGATCTTTCACGTAAACGGAAAGAACTTCTCCTGGTTCGGTTGAGCCTTCTCCGAAAACTGCAACCTTTCCATTGTAGGATTTTACCACAAACCCTTGAAGCACTTCCTGTGAAACCATGAGTTCAGATTCCTGTTGAGGTTCTTTCAACCATTGAGGTTCTTCTTTTGTTTGAATTAATTCAGAGGGATAAGCTAACGTTTTTGAATTTTTGTAAAATTTCCACACGAACATACAACAAAATAAAAAACAAAAAACAAAAAGACTCAATAAGGTTACTTTGGATCTTTTCACTAGCACCACCACTTTTAATTTGCTCAAAATAATTAATTTTATCCATTAACATGTTTTCAATCATAAATTTTTGAATTTTTGACAAAATTTTATATTATATCCATAATTTAATTAACAAAAAGTTTCATAATTTATTGATTTTAATCAAAGGAGATGAATGTAATCATGGGACTTGCGTCTAGATTTTGTAAATTTTTTAATGTAGGGGAGTTTTTTACCGTGGAGGTTCACACTCAAACGATGAATTTTGGTCATCGCACAAAACATCAAGTTTTAACGATGAAATTTAATAAAAAAAATAAAAATGGTGGAGATGTGGATGTGAGACATGTCTTGAAAATGTGTTTAAGAAAGAAACCAACAGCAATGAAAAATGCAGGGATTTATTCAGCGGACGATTGCGTAATACGTAAAGAAGCTGTGACGGGTGGTGTCTTGGAACATGTCCTCAGATTGAATCAGCTTGTTATAGCCGGAAATAAAGTTCCGATTAAGTTATATTTTTCACGGAAGGATGTCGAAATCAAAGTTTTTTCGAACGATTTAAGACATAAAACAATAAGCGTTAACGTTCCTATAATTGCAACTAAAACAGAAATCATTTACTGCGTTCATAGAGATTTTAAAGATTTTGGTGACGGTTCAGGATGGTTGTTTTTAGATACTGGGCAAGAAAACATAAGATTTCATGAAAATCAAGCAATACGGTAT
This sequence comes from Oscillospiraceae bacterium, assembly GCA_031275995.1. GTDB lineage: Bacteria > Bacillota > Clostridia > Oscillospirales > Acutalibacteraceae > Improbicoccus. The sequence goes on from JAISNY010000016.1 coordinate 29,383, forward strand.
TTATTCGAAAATCTGAGGCCTGACACCCCCTTAAAAACAATAAACAAGGTAATTGTAAAAAAAGAACTAGCTATGAGGGGATGAAACAACGAGGAATGTGGAACTCGGTAAAACTTTAGGTCCCAGTTTAATCTTAATGTAGTAGAAGTTTTTTGATTTTTCAGTTGCTTACGAAATTATTTAGTATTTTGTTGCAAAGATACTAGGGCGAAAAAAGTGCTATTTTAAATATGACAAATTCTAAGTTGCATGTTTCGGTAAGTGAAATCCAGTGCATGGATTAAGGTTACATTTCAAGACAAGGGAGGGGGAACAAAATTATGGGTAATCCGAAAGATAAAAAAAAGGGGTCGCTTCTTCAAATTTCAAGGAAGTTTTTAAAAAAAGTAAAAAGAACATTGGGGATTACTACTGCCCTTGAATTCATAGTAGAACATTTTGAAACCAGGAAAAAAGTTATTACTTTTTTTCATTCAAGTGATAATATGGGAAAAGTTTCATCTAAGGCCACGCGGGAACTCAGAATCCGTTCTGATGCCAATACTGAATTCGGCCTTTTTTACAAAATAGGAGGAAATTTTTCTCGGATAAGAGATAATACTCGTGCATTCACAGTATTCAAAGTCTTACAGAAGTCGCCAAAAAATCAAAGGAAGATTTTTTTAGGTCGAATTTGTAAAATTTGTATTTTAGACTATAAAAACGAAGTCATCTGGGGTACCGAATTGTTTCCTCCTCCTACTAATCGAAAATGTGTTATTGAGCAAGTCCAAAAAGAATTATCTGGGAATTGTGAATATGAATTCGAACTCTTTGCAAAGGTGAGCGATAATTGGAAAGCAATTAAAGATTCTGATATTAAGCATTCTTCCACCATTGGGGTCAGGGCAGTTGAAGTTGTTAGTATTCAAATTGGAGAATTTGATTTTAAAGCCCGCGAAGATCTAAAAATCGTTGATGTTATAAAAGGACATATTCCGGTTGGTGTAGAGGTTTGCAGCAGTTTAGATTGTACTCCGTTTCAAGAAATTCCCCAATTAAGTGCAGTGTCTAAAGTTAAAAATGCTTTTAAGGTAGGAGAATTATCTAGATACTCAAAGAAATGGGTTACTTGTGTTAGGGTAAATAAAAGTTTTGTAGAAATAGATAAAAGAACTACTTACAGAGGAATTTTAGAGAAATTCGCTACACACGAAACCATAGATGAAAAAAGGCTCTTTAAATTACCGCCAGATATAAATCCTGATGCTGTGGTTTGGGGTTCGAAAATTCCTGAAGGAGGAATTAATCTTGTAGCACCTACAAGAATTAATTTGAAGGCACCACATAATTCACTTAGTTTTTTTCTTTCTTTGCCTTGCAGTCAGGACGAGGCGGTTAATGCAATTAAAGAACAAACTAGACAAATCAACGAAAATTGTTGTATCTTTTTTCAAGATAAGCTAGCAGCAGATGAACTTGCTTCTATTGGAAAGCCTCCGGAAAGTGGAACTTTAGATTTGGGTTGCCGTTGGATGTTTTTTTACGAAAAGGAAGGCGGTGGTTCTGGCCGGGTAGAAGTTCCTGAAGCAAAAACTAATTTTTATCAACTTCAAGAGGCCATTTCAAAAAATGAAGGAAAAAGAATGGAACTTAGTTTTCCAATCCACGTTGCAGGTAGTCCTGTTATTAGCATCCAAGTAAGTAGCACAAACAAAAGTGGCAAGATGGTTGCATCACCGGCTAAAGATGTATTCGACTTAGTTATGGTAACCATTTATAATTTTGGTACATGCGGAAAAATAGTTCAATTTAATAAAGGGAAGTCTAACGAGATACGAAAAGATATAACTGTAAAAGAACTTAGACAAAGGGTTGCTGTTGAGCTTGGGATACCTTGCTGGTTTCAAATGGGAAGTACCACAAGAGATGGAGAAGTAATTTATGAGGATTCTAAAAAACTTTCCGAATTGACCAGAAATGAAAAAGAACTTAGTTTTTCATGTAATGCGTCTGTATTTTGTAGATATCCAGATGGGAAAAAAGTACTTGTGCAAATGCGTGAACCCCAACAAAGTTCAAAATTAGGAGATATTATTAAGACTCCAGGAATGGCTTTGGAGGGCGCAAACGAATTAGCGTCAAATTACGAAGGAGACGACCCGGATCTAGTTTTTCAACTATCAAGCCTTAAGCCTAAAAACCTGATTCGATAATTTCTTCGGTTAACTTTTCGGCATTTTTATTGGCTTCTATAACTGATTCTAAGGAATAAATTGGTTTGAAAGCAACTGATTCAAACACTTTTTTGACTACTCTCGGAATATCCGAAAATCCAATCCGGCCGCTTAAAAATGATTTAACGGCAACTTCATTGGCTGCGTTAAGAGTACATATGGCTTGTTCCCCCATCCGCAATGCTTTTCTGAACATCTCAAAAATTTGTTCATAGTCCTCTTTAGGCTTTATAAAGGTAAGGATTCCTTTTTTAGTCAAATCCATAGATTTTGAATTGTTTTTTACACGCAAAGGAAAAGAAAGAGCGCAATGGATTGCAATTTTCATATCAGGTTCTGACATCTGTGCAATCAGAGAGCCATTTACGAATTCAACCATGGAATGTATTATGCTTTCGCGGTGTATTACAACTTCTATGGAATAGGGGTCGACACCAAAAAGGTATGCAGCTTCCGCGATTTCAAGACCTTTGTTGATTAATGTAGCGCAATCTACGCTGATTTTCGGGCCCATTTGCCAATTCGGATGATTTATTTTTTCGGGAGTAACTTTCTTTAATTCTTCTTTAGAATATCCGAAAAACGGGCCGCCGGAGCATGTCAAAATCAACTTCTTAACCTCTCCGGAAGTTTTAAGGGTCCCGCCCAAACATTGCCAGATAGCGTTGTGCTCGCTATCGAGAGGAAAAATCTGAGCACCGTTTTCCTGAACACATCTCATAAGAATATTTCCGCCTGAGACGATTGATTCCTTATTAGCAATAGCTATTTTTTTACCGCAGCGTGCTGCCGCAAAAGTAGGCTCTAAACCAGCAAAACCTGAAACAGCATTAACCACAACTTCACAATCTGAAAGAGTCGCTACTTTGCAAAGTCCTTCCTTCCCACTCATAAACGATGCTTTATAATTTTTTGAAAGTTCCTGAGCGTCACGGGAATTTTTTACACAAACAAACGCCGGAAAAAATTCTTCTATTTGTTTTTTTAATAATTCTATATTTTTCCCTGCTGATATTCCTTCCACTTTGAAGCCCAATTCTTTTGCTACTTCAAGCGCCCGAACTCCTACTGAACCTGTTGAACCTAAAATAATTATCTTTTTCATATTTCGGATTATATCAGAAATTAATTTAAATTTCTAGCAACATCGATATTGGTTATTGCTAAAAAAGGTAAATTTTTTCACAAACATTAAAACAGAATTAGAAATCATAACTTAATTGATCTTAATAAACATATTGCCGGGGAAGCTCATACGCATACTGTTGAAAAAATAAATCGTCTTTTGCGCCGTTATTTGGCAAGATTTGCGAGAAAAACATACTGTTGGCCGAAAAGTTTGGCAATGAGAGAAAACTCTGTTTTGCTGTTTATGAATAAATGTATATTGATTTATCAATGCCTTTTAAGATTGGCTATTGTAAACGTATTAAGTTTAATGTAGCCTATGCCTGAATTTATGGAATTAAGGGGGAAACTTTGGTTAAAAATTTAGTTATTGTGGAATCTCCAGCAAAAGCTAAAACTATAAAGAAATATTTAGGCAATGGTTTTAACGTTATTGCCTCTATGGGCCATGTACGAGATTTGCCGGCTAAAAGGCTTTGCGTGGACATCAAAGATAATTTTAAGCCGAAGTATGCTATAATCAAAGGTAAAGAAGAAATAGTTCGTGAGATAAAGTCAGAATCGGCAAAATCAAACAAAGTCTTTCTTGCTGCCGACCCAGATCGTGAAGGCGAAGCGATATCTTGGCATCTTGCGCATATCTTGGGGCTTGATCCGGAAGAAAAAAATAGAATCACTTTTAACGAGATTACCAAAACCGGAATCAAAAATGGGATTTCATCTCCGAGAACCTTGAACTCTGATTTAATAAACGCGCAGCAGGCACGGCGTATACTCGACAGGCTTGTTGGATATAAACTTAGCCCGTTTTTATGCCAAAAGCTTCAAAAAGGACTTTCTGCGGGCCGGGTTCAGTCGGTTGCTTTAAGGATTATTGTTGACCGTGAAAATCAAATCCGTGCTTTCATCCCTCAGGAATATTGGACAATTATTGCCAGTCTTACTGTTAGTGGCGGTGGAAATAAAGTTTTTCAGGCTCAATTTTATGGAAAAGAAAAAGAAATAAAACTTAAAACTCAAGCTCAAGTTGAAAAAATTTTGGAGGATCTTGAGGGTGCTCAATATGTTGTGAATAGCGTAAAGAAAGGTAAGCGTAATAAAAATCCGGCGCCTCCGTTTATAACCTCAACAATGCAGCAGGAAGCTTCGCGCAAGCTTAATTTTTCAGCTAAGAAGACAATGAAGACGGCGCAAGAACTTTACGAGGGAGTTGAGGTGGAAGGCATCGGTGCCGTCGGGTTAATAACTTATATGAGAACTGATTCTTTACGTATTTCTCAGGAAGCCGCCAAGGAAACATCCGATTTTATTGAAAAAAAATGGGGCAAAGATTATTTGCCGTCTGTTCCGAGGCGCTTTAAGGTAAAGGCCGGTTCTCAAGATGCTCACGAAGCCATAAGGCCTACTATGCCTTCTTTCGACCCCGAAAGGGTTAAAATTAGTCTCACTTCAGATCAGTTTAAACTTTACAAATTAATTTGGGCCAGGTTCGTTGCCAGCCAGATGGCGGTTTGCGTGCAGAACACAGTAAAAGTGGAACTTTCTGCTGCGGGTTACATTTTTAGAGCCTCAGGATGCTCGGTTTTATTCGATGGATTTACCGTTCTTTATACCGAAAGCAAAGATGAAAAAGAATCAGACGAAAAAATGTTGCCTCCGCTTAAAGAAGGAGACGTATGCAAGCTTAAAAAAATTGAAAATGCTCAGCATTTTACTGAACCGCCGCCGCGTTATACGGAGGCATCCTTAATAAAGGCTCTTGAGGAGCATAGAATAGGGAGGCCTTCTACTTACGCGGTAACTATTTCCACTATTCTTTACCGAGAATATGTAGTTAAAGAAGGTAAAATTTTTAGGCCTACTGAACTTGGAGAGGCCGTTAACGGGATTATGGTAAGTTACTTCCCCAAAATAGTGGATATTGGTTTTACTGCCAGCATGGAAGAAGAACTTGATTCGATAGAAAGTGGAAATATGCTATGGACCGAGACTCTTGGAAATTTTTATAGCGGATTTGAAAAAACACTTGAGGACGCAAAAGAAAAGACTAAGGATTTGAAAATTCATCTAAAAGAAAATGAAACTGATATAATTTGTGAAAAATGTGGTAGGCCTATGGTCGTTAAGCACGGTAGGTTCGGTAAGTTTATTGGTTGCTCGGGATTTCCGGAGTGCGAAAACATAAAGAAATTCGTAAAAAAGGTTGGAGTTAAGTGCCCGAAATGTGGGGCTGAAGTGGTAAAAAAAGCTTCAAAAAAAGGTCGAGCGTTTTATGGTTGCGAACGGTTTCCGGAATGTGATTATGCTGCTTGGAACCAGCCGACAAATGAGATATGTCCAAGTTGCGGTAGGATGCTCTATAAGAACACCAAAAAGATTTTTTGTGCTGAGCCCGATTGTAAGTATTCAAGGAACCTTTAAAAATCCGTTGCTTTCCATGCCTTGAAAATCTGCGTTCCCAACACAATTAGTTTCCGCATCCTGGACGTTTGTTCACTATTGCTTTGCGCTTATGGATTCCCGGTAATGGGAAAATGTACATTGCCGAGAAAAGATAAGACTTGGAACGGGGCCTGATAAAAAATGCGGCGGAGATCAAATTACCTGCATAAATCTTGCAGACGACTTTGCAAACGAAGAGCAAGCTTGGAATTTACTCACACTGTTATGTAATCTTTTATTCTGTTAAAAATTTCATCTTTTATTCCATTTACCTTCTTGATATCTTCTATCGTTGAAAAATTTCCAAATTCTTCTCGGTATGCAATAATCGCATTTGCTTTTACTTCACCAATTCCATCAAGTGTTTTAAGTTCTGTGGAAGTCGCCAAATTTATATTTATCTTTTTTGACTCACTAGTGGTACTAACTACATGATAACGAAGGCGATGGCCAAAACGATAAATTTTTATTGCATTAGCTAGTAGGGTGTTGCCACTGGTCATTTCTGGATAACCATTTGATATCTCAGCGAGAAATAGGGGGGGTCGAACCTGCCTTCTGCTTTAACGGGTGCAAGCATAAGCAGCGACAAAACAAAGGTGGATAACGCAACGTTGGCCCCCTTGTAAAATTTCACATTAAACATAAAAACATCACTCCTCTAAGTAATTATATACTATTATAAATATTAGGGTTATGCAAAAGAAAGTTTCAAGGTGTATTTGCCTTAAAATAATGGTTGACAGTTCGTAATTTTTACAGCACAATGGCATAAAAGTTTGCTATTATATCGTTTTAATCCTTGGATTTTTTGATCAAAAGCGCCGATAGCTCAGCAGGATAGAGCAACTGCCTTCTAAGCAGTAGGTCGGGGGTTCGAATCCCTCTCGGTGCGCCAATATGATGTTAGTTAAGGAAAAGATTCCCTTAACAAAACATTAAAGTAGGGGTGGTTTTATTATGAATATAGCACTTCTTGCTCATGAGCGTAGACGCGAGTTAATGGTTAGGTTTTGTATTGGTTATCGTAATGTTTTGAGTCAGCACAGTCTATTAGTTATGCCGAATTGTATTGAGGCGATTCGTGGCGCTGTTAAATTAGCGGTAGTTCCTTGTTCGGGTAATTCGTTAGATGGGTTTCGTCAGATTATATCAAAGATTTCTTGCCATGAGGTTGATTTGTTATTGTTTTTTCGCTATGCTTCACCTTATGTTACGATTACTCCTGACGAGATCGAGCTTTTAAGAATTTGTGATTTTAACAGTGTTCCATACGCCACTAACATCGCCACGGCAGAAGTTTTGATTAAAGGTCTTGAACGAGGAGATTTTGATTGGCGGAATGCTGGCGACCCGATGATATAGTGTGAAAGGATGGATTTGCTTTGGATAGAATTCGTGGTATGCAGGATATTTTTCCGAACGAAAGTGATAAATGGCTTTTTGTAGAAGGAGTTATGCGTAACTGTGCTGAAACCTTGGGGTTTGGTTACGTTCGTGTGCCTATCATGGAGTTTACTGATCTGTTTTGTCGTTCAGTTGGAGATCTTTCTGACATTGTTCAAAAAGAAATGTATACTTTCGAGGATAAAGGCGGGCGTTCCGTAACTTTGCGCCCAGAATTTACTGCGGGAGTTTTGCGTGCGTTTTTGAATATTTCCAAAGATACTGTTTTACCGGCTAAGTTTATGTGTTTTGGGCCATGTTTTAGGTATGAAAAGCCGCAATCAGGAAGATATCGTGAATTTTTTCAGTTTGACGCTGAAATTTTTGGTGGAAATTCAGTTGCAGCGGACGCTGAATTAATTTTTTTAGCGAAATCTATATTCAAAGAATTGGGGATTTTCGATTTAGATTTGCAAATAAACGCAGTCGGATGTCCAGAGTGCCGTGCTGGATATCGTGATATTCTTTTCTCTTATTTTGAAGCAAATGCGGATAATTTTTGTGATATTTGTTCTGAAAGATTGGTTAAAAACCCGTTGAGAATTTTTGACTGTAAAAATAAAATTTGTAAGAAAATTTGCGAAGATGCTCCGCATACGATTGAGCATGTTTGTCCGAACTGCAAGAAAGATTTTGAACAATTTAAGTTATATTTGAATGTGGCCGATGTAAAATATTCTGTTAATTCGAGAATGGTGCGCGGTTTAGATTATTATACAAAGTTAGTTTTTGAATTTGTTACTCGGGTTCAAGGCTCTGATTTGACGGTTTGTGGCGGCGGTAGGTATGATGGCCTTTCAGAAAAATTTGGCGCTCCAAACTTTTCTGCTACTGGTTTTGGAATCGGTGTGGAACGAGTAATTTCAGTTATGGAAAGTTTAAATTTTAAATTTCCAATTTTTAATAAGCGTGATTTGTTTGTTGTTTCGGTTGATGATTTTAGCACGGAAGCGGTAAAGTTGGTTATTAAATTGCGTGCAGGAGGTATTTCTGCTGATTTTGATTTGGTTGGCCGTAACGTTAAATCACAGATGCGTTTTGCCGACAAAATGGGCTACAATTTTACTATCGTCTTAGGCCCGGAAGAAATTTTAAATAATAAAGTTGAAGCTAGGCGTATGAGCGATGGTGCTATTTTTACTTTAAATTTAGATGAGAATTCAGTTGATTCTTTTTATGAAATATTAAACCATGGTGGGTTATGACGAGTTTTTTTAAATTTAATGATTTTTGGATGTTCTCTTGACTTTATTATCGTATGTTTGTACAATTCTTGTGAGGTTTGTTTATTTTTGTCCTCGGTTTTGTTGTCGTTGATATTTTGTGGCCCAAGTAGCTTAGTTTTTTAGAGCGTTGTTGATTCAGAGGCGTCGGTGTGAGGCCGTCCTTAGGGCAAGTTTAAGATAAAGTGAGGTTAGAGAGATGGGAGAAAATGAGGTGGCCGGTAAGTTTGAGGATAGGACTCTTGTTTGTATGGATTGCGGTAGATCATTCACATTCACTTCAGGTGAACAGGAGTTTTATGCCTTAAAGGGTTTTGCGAATGAACCTAAGCGGTGTCCAGATTGTCGCGATCGCAAGAAACAGGCGAGATTTGGTCAGGATTCCAGAGAGGAGCGACAGATGTATACTGCGACTTGTGCGGCCTGTGGCGGCCCGGCTGAAGTGCCTTTCATGCCTAATAGCGATCGCCCGGTTTATTGCAGCAATTGTTTTGCGAAAATTCGTAGCGATGGACATGACGATAATAAATCGTCTCATGGTCGTTATTCGAATTATTAGTTTTTGGATTCGGAAGACCAACCACAATTCCTTGCTGAAGTTTCAGCAAGGTTTTTTGGTTGAGAAAAGCCAATCAGATAAAAATATATAAACTTATGTACGGAGAAATAATTTTCAAACAACGAAATTTTGATTCTAATCGGGAGAAATTTAACATAAAATACAGCTTTAATATTTGACATGTTCGATCATTTAAAACAAAACACCAAACTTAAATGTTATAATTTTATTTAATGCAGAAAACCTCACTAACATAGAATCAAACTTTATGTCATTCGTTCAATTAATTCCACTTATAAACGCTCTTATAATTTTATTTCAAATTTTTTAAAGGGCTGAAATATTTTAAATTTTTTAATTTGAGAAGCCTACTTCTATTTTCTCAAAAACGCAAATACTTGAAAAACAACACCATTCTATAATTTTACCTATGGATTTATGATGGATCAAACTTGAATTTTTGTAATTAACAAGGCTTAAACCTGGGAATCTAGCTTGTCTATTTAATCTCACGCTTCCAAAACGTAATCATGCCCACTGCAATAGAAAACACCAAGTAAGAGAGCGATACAATTAATATTCTAGGAATTTCTGAACTCGGGACCCCTCCTTGATTCACTCCAAGATAACCTGTAATCCAGTAATTGTTAAGATCTATCTTTAAGTTAAACCAACGTAAAAGTAGATATTGGCCTCCGGCTAAAATTACGCCCATGAACGAGGTTGCTGCAATACTTGTCCCAAGAGCTCCACCAGTGCTTCTTATCAAAAAAGCAAGCATAGCTATAAAAGAATATACAGCCGCACTAACCAATAAAAATAAACCAAACCCTTGAGCAAGATGGAGTAACAATTCTTGCTTGGGTTCACCCATGCCCCAGAGATAACACCCGGAAGCAAAACTGGCTCCACAGCAAGCAAGAGTGTACATTGTAACCATCGAAAATACTACAATCAACTTGGAGGCATAAACCGCAAATCTATTTTTTCCTCTGATCAAAACATTTCTAATCGTAGAATTAGAAAATTCGTTCGAAATAAAAAGTACCGTCGTTATCATTGCGAACAACATGACCGAAGAAGCACCCTGCGTTAATACCATGAATCCATTGTAACCAAACATTTTTAGATCCAAATCTGGCATACCATACGGTGCACCCACTGTATAACCTAAAGTAAAAACCCCAATCGCCGAAAATGCAACGGCAAGAATCATGCAAATGTAAAATACCTTCCTGTGGAAAAGCTTATAAAAATCAGAAGCTAATAAACCTAACATTATGATCCTCCTCCTATAATTTCGTCTAACACCTTTGTTAATGGAAACTACTACACTTTAAAACTATCAAACATTTCTTAATATAGATCTACTTTCTTATCCTTATGCTTTTATCTTGCAAACTTCACTTAACATCCTTATCAATTCGAGAATCATCCTATCTTAACAGTCACCCGAATTAACGTGAAATAAAGCGTTCCATCCTCTATGATGAGCTTCCTTCCATCAATTTTATAAAATACCCTTCATAATCGTTGCTGTTACTTGATATCGATTCTACAATCACGTCGTTCTTTGCTAATACCGAGTTTATTTCACTAACACCTACTCCATCGCGAACATGAATTTTTAGTTCATTCTCTTCAATTTGGTATTCATTCAACCCAAGCTCTTCTGTTATCGCGGTTACCGCACGTTGAACATCATTAACCTTGACAACCACAAGACCTTTGATGCTGCTTTCAAGTTCTTCAGAACTAAACTGTTTCACGAGTTCTCCACTGTTTATAACACCATAATTGGTTGCAACCTTAGTCAGCTCACTGAGTATGTGGCTCGAAATCATAACCGTAACGCCATTTTCATGGCTAAGACTATTAATCATATCCCGAATATCCCGAATACCTATAGGATCAAGTCCGTTAATGGGTTCATCGAGAAACAAAAATTCAGGATCTCCTACAAGAGCTACCGCGATCGCAAGTCTTTGCCTCATTCCTAAAGAAAAGTCTTTGACTTTCTTAGAACCCGCGTCTCCAAGACCAACTAAATCGAGTAAACGCTTAATTACAGACTTATCACGAACTCCTAAAGCCAAACGCTGTGTTTCCATGTTTTGAGCAGCGCTCATATAAGTAAAAAGTGCGGGCTCAATTACTGCACTGATCTTAGCTCTCATACCAGGTTTTGCAAAATCTTTAGAAAAACTTATCTTTCCGGAAGTTGGTTCTGCGAGTCCGGTGATCATCCTTATGATAGTAGTCTTACCTGAACCGTTTTTCCCGATAAGCCCATAAATCGCACCTTTATTGATCTGAAGGCTTACTTCGTTAACAACCTTTTTTCGGGAATAAACTTTAGTTAACTTTTCAGTTTCCAATATATAATCCATAATTTTTCCTCCCGAAGACAGTTTCTTTTAGTGAATTAATACTACTTCAATATTACATGCGAGTCAACCCATTGGCAAAATCCTTTACGACTTTGCCGGCGACTGAAGATAAAAAAATGAGTTGTTTATCTTTACGGAAAACGATTATATTTATTAGTGTGGGAAGAGTCAAGCATATCAAAAAATTTATTGAAATTTGTAAAATCAAAGACGGAGCTACTATAAAACCAGTCAATTTGTATGTGGCAATTGTGTAAAAAATTGTTAGGGTTGTATACAAAATATATTTCTTGTAATATTCGATTAACTTTTTATTAAACACAATTTTATATATAAAATAAGGTTGTGAAATGAAAGGAACCAAGATTGTACTTAAAATTCCTCCAATTATGGCTCCGATTATTCCGAATTTTTTAGCTAATATGAACGAAACAATAAAATTTAGAGTAGTTTCCAGAATAGGAATGAATCTATCTTGCAAAAAAATTCCGGCGCTCGATTTTACCATATCTACAGATTGTTTCATTCCGTAAAGATAAAGGTTAACCGTAATCGCTACAGTTAAGGCCGGAGAGAAAATTGAGTTTTCGGTCCCAATCCAAATTTTCATAAAAGGTGAAACTGTGTTTAAAAATATTGCTGAAAAGGATGAATATATTAAGAAATTTAAGAAGAATATAACTTTAAAATTTTCATAAACTTTTTCTTCAGATTCTGTTGTAAGCAAATTACCGAAGCTTGCGCTTATACCGTTAAAAATTTCACTTGTGATTCCTAAAACTGCACCCGTAATTAGGAGGTAGTTATAAAAAATTCCATTTTCTCTTAATGTAGCAAAAATTAGAACTATAACTCCTGAAATTTGTTTTATGCTTGCGCCTCCAATTCTGTGAAAGAGCATGGCCTTTATGTTTTTTAAAATTTCTTTTCTTTCGTTGGGTTCTAATTTTTTTGAATTTGTTAAATCGATCAGAGGATAATGTTTTTTAAAAAAATAAGAGATTAAAATATTTTCTAAAATTCTGAATGTTATTTTCGTTATAATATAAAGTTCAAACGATTTTAAAAATATTAATACGAAAATTTGCGATGAAACAGTTAATATAATGATGGGAATTTTAATTAAATTATTTATGTAGCTTTTTTGGTCAGCGATGAACATTGTACGTTTATGAAAAAAAAGATAGGAAGATATGACATCCAACGTATAGAGCAGGAAAATTATTCTTAATTTAAGGTTTGTTAAACCACTGTCTTCACCTATGAGTTTTACTAAAAATAGAGAAAAAATTATCGCGGAAATCAAAATTATTGATGAAATTACTACGTAGGTTTTCTTTAAAAAATTTAAGAAGTTGGAAATTTTCAACCAATCTTTCTTGAAAATTGGTTCATATAACTTATAACTCATTCCAATTCCGAGCCCCAGCTCAACAACGGCTAAAATGGAAACTATGTTTGAAAATCCGCCGTCGATACCAACCAGCGCAAGTCCAAGCACACGAGAGAACATTTGCCTTACTACAAAAGTGGCAACCATAAACACTAAGTAACACAGGCAGTTTACCAGAATATTAACTATGCTTTTTTTTGTTCTCATCAACGTTCTCATCAATAAGCTAAAAAAATTACAAAATTTCCAACACGGCGTTCCAACGAAAAATCACATACGAATACTCGAAGCTTTCAAGGTTAAGACGACAGTTTTCAGAAAATTCGATCCTTTTATCTCTGTTTTCAATTAAATAATTAACCTTCTCAGCCATCTTCAGGGTATTGTAGCATTCAATTAGGAACCCGTCAAATGAGTTTTTCAAGATTTCACTTGGACCTGCAGGGCAGTTAAAGCTTACGCTAGGCAGTTTGTTAACCTTGGCTTCCAGAAGAGCGAGTGAAAATCCTTCCCTTAATGAAGGCATCACGAAAATAGAATACTTATTGTATACATTGTAGACGTCTTTGTATTTACCTTTTAGGATTAGATTGTTTTCTAGGCCTTTTTCTTTAATCAATTGCTCTATTTTATGTTTTTGTTCGCCTTCTCCATAAATGTGCCAACTCCAGTCCGGATGTTTCTTAAAAATAATTTTGGCGACTTCAACGGCTAAATGGAATCCTTTTTCATAAGAGATTCTGCCTACGGAAATTATCATTTTTGTATCTGGATTGTATTTATGATTGCTTTTTGTCGATTCTAAAAAGTTGTAAATTTGGATGAGTTTATCGCGTGATTTCGGAATTTTTGTATAATAATCTTTAAAAGTTTCTTGCGTAATAACTAAAATTTTATTACTTAAAATACAAGCCATTTTACGAAAAAAAACAGATTTCCAATCTCGTCCTCTTAAGGATTCATGGTCCCAGAAAATGATTTTGCATTTAAGAAACGGTTTAATAAAAAACACACTTGGAATACCTAAGCTTCCGCTTACGATTAGTATATTAATTTTATTTTTATTAATATAGTCTTTGATTTTAAATGACGAATGGAATAAAGAATCCCGTGCTCGGCAATTTTCATCCATTCCTAAACTTTTGATTTTTATGTTTTTATTAATTAAATAATTTTCTGTTTTATCAAATTTACAAACAACTAATAAATGAACTTCATAATTTGCACAGAGCTTGTTCGCAACTGAAACCGTCATTTTTTGTGCTCCGCCGATTATGTTGAAATTAAATGCCAAGAAACAAATTTTTTTCATTATAGTTCCCACTTAAAAGCGGTTTTGAATGGAGTACTTAGATCTTTTTCAAAAACTTTATGTATATCCTTAATACTTTTGACCGGTTTGTCTACAAAAATAATGTTTGCAACACGCTCGCGAAAGTTCTTTTTTTCTAAAAGCTTAACAGCTTGTATAAAATCTCTCGAACCGGAGCGGCTTGCCCCAATGATTGTGAGTCCTTTCTCCAGTACATCCCGTGTATTAATAGCTGGTTTTTCTTCACTTACTCCTAATAGAACAATTGTACCTTGAGGTCGAATAAATCTTATCATATCTTCGATTGCATACGCACTGCCGGTCCCTCCGACGCATTCGAAAGCATGGTCAATTTCTAAATTGTTTGGGATTTCATTAATTAAATAAATATTTTCTGCAAATGAAAACATAGCAAGTTTTTCATAATGTTTGCCTACAATGATAATTTCAGATTCTGGAATCATGTTTTTAAAAGTTAAAGCTAACAGATAAGCCACGCTTCCGTCTCCCCAAATTCCAATTTTTTTACGATATTTATGTGCTGAACCAGAAAAACGAATTATAGCGTGGACTGCAACGCTTATAAGCTCACATATGCATGCTACATGTTCTTCTTCGAACTCAAATGGAATGACTCTATCGGGTTTGAGAGCTACCAATTCTTGCATGAAACCATCATACCCGCTCGAAAGAAATCCAGAGCCGGTTTGATAGTTTTCAAAAATTTCACTCAACGGATTTGAGGCAAGGATATTTGGAATCATGATTACGTGTTGGCCCGGTTTTAAAACGTTAGTGTCGTCAAAAACTACGTCTCCGCAGCATTCATGGATAAGTGACATTGGAAGTTTCTTTTTTAAAATTTCAACCGGTCTCAATCCTCGATAATATCGTTGATCGCTGTGGCAAATAGACATGAATTTCGGTCTTATCAAAATTTTAGATCTGAATTCTATGTTCTGGAATGCAATGTCAAAGCATTTTGGGTATACCAACCTGAACAGGTGATTTATCATCTAGACTCCTTTAAACTAAAGTTTATCGATGCATGTGGAGATAGAATAAAAATTACTTTTGTAATAAATTTCAATTTGTTATTACACCTTAAAATCATTCGTATAATTTTCATCATAAATCCCGATAAAAACTTTAACAGCTTCGCCAATCATAAAAACTTCTTTTTTTCTAAAATCTATTTTAAGTTTTCCTCCGCGTAAATGAACGTCGATGCTATGTTCTTTTTTGCAGTAACCGCAGAGTACAGAGGCTACTGCTGCTGCACAAGCTCCTGTTCCGCAGGCTAAAGTTTCTCCGCTTCCTCGCTCCCAAACACGCATGTTAAGCGTTTGAAGTCTTGCGACCTGTACAAATTCGACATTAACACCTTCCAGGAAATATCCGGAGTTTTGTATCGCAAGGCCTTGTTGTTTAATGTCAATATTTTCAATATCTTCGACAAAAATCACACAATGAGGATTCCCCATAGAAATGCAAGTTATTCTAAAATTAAAGGACCCGAACTCGAAATGATCATTAATTATTTCTTTATTTATTTCAGTTTTGAATGGAAGCTTTTTGGCCTGTAGATTCGGGGAGCCCATATTGACCATGACGATTGATTTTGTAAGGGTCGATTCTAAAATATTCAAGCATTTTATTCCTGAAAGAGTTTCAATTAATAAGTCATTTTTGCGGATTTTTTTTTCATCAAACAAATATTTTGCAACGCAGCGAATTCCATTCCCGCACATTTTTGCTTCGCTGCCATCGGAATTGAATATTCTCATTTTCGCGTCGGCAACTTCAGAAGGGCACATAAGAATCAAACCATCAGATCCAATTCCATAGCGCCTATTTGAAATTTTTTTGGCTAAATTTGATGGATTTTTTATTTCAGTTTTAAAACAGTCCACATAAACATAATCATTGCCGCAACCATGATATTTAAAAAAATTCAAATTTATTCCTCACTTTGAATAGTTTTTTAAACATTAAAGACAATCACCCGTAAATCTTAGTTACCGAACGGTCTAAACTTTTGAGAGAACCCTTGTTGCGGTGCCGTTCGACGTATTTGGCTTTGAAAAATTCACATAAAGTTCAGCTTTAAAATAGCCTAGAAAGTTTTTGTTCAAACCTTTAGGAACCGTGATCTACTTTCTAATTTCCATAACAATTGGCAAAATTACGGGGTTTCGGCGCGTTCGATCGTGAAAAAGTTTGCATAAGTCGTCGCGTATTTTAGTTTTAATAATAGCCCAGTCAAAAATTTCTTGCTCAAAACAAGAAAGAATTGCATGCGAAGCAGTTTTTCGCGCTTCGTGCATGAGGCCTTCAGATTCTTTCACATAAACGAACCCGCGTGAAACAACGTCTGGTCCGGCGACGATTTTTTTCTCTTTAATGTTTAAGGCTGTCACCATTACTATAAGTCCGTCTTGCCCCAGATGCTTACGGTCTCTTAGAACTACGCTTCCGACGTCCCCGACTCCTATTCCGTCGACCATAATCATTTCGGAAGGTACTGTTGAAGTCTTTTTCATCTGATTTTCAGTAATTTCTATCACGTCGCCGGTTTCGCCCACAAAAATTTTGGAACTCTCAAGCCCCATGCTTCTTGAAATAGCCGCGTGAGCCTTAAGATGTTTACATTCTCCATGAATCGGAATAAAAAACTTTGGTTTAGTAAGACCTTGCATGGTTTTCAGTTCCTCTTGGCACGCATGACCAGACACATGAATTTCATACATAGATTCATATATAACCTCGCATCCAAGCTTCATCATTCCGTTAACGACAGTTCCGACCATCTTTTCATTACCTGGTATTGGATTTGCAGAAATAATTACGAAATCGTTAGGTCCCGCTTCGACTTTTTTGTGTTCCGAAAAAGCCATTCTGTAAAGTGCAGACATGGGTTCGCCTTGGCTGCCCGTAGTTATTAAAACTATCTCGTTTGCAGGATATTTACCAAGTTCATCAATGTTTACAATAACGTCTTTAGGGGCGCAGATGTAACCAAGTTCGCAGGAAATCGAAACATAATTTATCATGCTGCGTCCTGAAAACATAACCTTTCGTCCATGCCTTACGGCGCAATCTACAATCTGTTGGATTCTTCCTATGTTGGAAGCGAAGGTAGCGACTATAATTCTACGTTTTTCAGCTCTTTCAAACAAGTGTTCAAACGATTCATTTATACCTTTCTCGGTGCTGGTATATCCTGGTCGATCGGCATTTGTCGAATCTGCAAGCAACGCCAGAACTCCTTCTTTGCCAAGTTCTGCAAATCTTGCCAAATTAATCATTTCTCCCCTTGCCGGGGTGAAATCTATTTTGAAATCTCCGGTGTGTATTATCGTGCCTAAAGGAGTGTGAATCGCTAAGGCTACAGCATCGGGAATTGAATGATTTATGTGGACGAATTCAACGTCGAAGCATCCTAATTTTATGATTTCCCCGGCTTTCACCGAATTAAGCTTTGCATTGCCTAGCATACGGTGTTCCTTAAGTTTCGCGCTAATCAAACCTATGGTTAGAGGAGCTGAATATATAGGAATATTGATTTTTTTCAGAAGATATGGAATCGAACCGATATGGTCTTCGTGCCCGTGAGTTACCACAAGACCTTTGATTTTTTCTTTGTTTTGTTCTAAGTAGGTAAAATCCGGGATCACGAGATCGACGCCGAGCATTTCCCCATCTGGGAAGGCCATACCGCAATCTACGATTATTATATTTTGTTCGAATTCGAAGGCGGTCATGTTTTTGCCGATTTGATTGAGTCCGCCTAGAAAAATAATTTTGATTGGAGGCAATTTGGCCGCGAAAGCATTGCGAAAAGATGCAAAATTTTTATTTGAAATCCTAGGTTTCCCTATAATTCTTCCCGTGCTTGTTGCTAATCCGAGCGGGCCAGGGGAACTACGAACCAATATTTGGTTTTTAATTTGAGTGGGTCTGTTTTTTGTTTCCTGAAAACCCGAGAGAGAATTGATGTTTGATGTTGGCGTGTTATTTTCATTAGATCTCGTTGAAGCTTCGATGTATCCTATAGATTCAGCGACCTTATCAGAAGAAAGGTTATCGTTTATATCTTTGTTTTGTTTAACATTTTTTCTTACGTAATATCTTCTTGTTTGAATTCTTTTAACAACTGCCGCATTATTGGATGGATTCACAGATTCAGATTCATGGCTATTTTTAGGTTTTTCCATGAGCTACCCCCTTGCCTCTTAATTAGATAATCCTGATAAAAGGATAAAAACACTTTATTTTTTGTTTAAAAATTTTGATTCATGAAATATTTTGTTTGGATATGTTTTCTAAGTAATTACTGTTCCGCCTACAGGCGAGATTGTGATTTGGGTTGCCGTCTTAAAATTTCTTCATATAATTTCCTCCTTTAAATTTCCAAAATTTATAAAAAATTCACTTCTTTAATTTAAGTAATAAGTGTAAAAAATTACTGTTTTTAAAACTAAAATCACGCGGAAAATCGAACTTTTCGAATCCTGCCAAGACCAAAAGAATAGAAAATACATCGTTCCCATAACGATCTAACCCGACGAAACCTCTTGAAGATTTAAATATAAATTTCAAAAATCCTAAAAATCAAACTTTTTTGTTATAAAAATTGAACATCCAAATCAAACGTCAAACATTTTGTTGTACCCAACGAACTAAAGAATAAAAAAGAGTAAAGTTAAAATGAGCTTACTGCCGTTTGAAATGAATGTCAAACATGGACAAGCGCCTTCCTGAAAATTCAATGCCTTCAAAAATGCTTGCTTTTTTTGGTCGCAACCTTACTTAACGTATTTGCCGCAGATATGGATAACGCAATGGATATAATTGCCACGCAAATAAAGTTTAATCCTGTTTGAGGGTTATTAGTCGGTGTTTTACCTCCGGACCCAGAACCACCGCTTCCACCGTTTCCACTGCCTCCACCGGAGCCCTTTTGACACAAGTTATATGCGGTTACTGAACCATCGTTGCTGTCTTTAGATTCTACCCAAGCGCGAAAATCTGTTTCATTACTTAAATTAATGTTACCTTGCCTGCCGCTTATGTCGCACGTATATTCATAATACTTTTCGCCGGAACGTTGGGAGCATATCACGAGCGTCGCATTTTTTTCAAAATCTCTAGCATCATAAAAAAGAGTGTCTTCTTGATTTGTAAGTATCGCTTTGGTTGTCGAATCATTCTTTAATCTGAAGTGACTTACGTATCTTCCCTCTTCGTCTGGAATGATTTCTGAAAATTTGCCGTGTGTTTCCTTCCCTGAGGCTGCGCTGGCAAAAAATACATTTTCCAATGAAATGTTAAGGGCGGGAACTGCGAAAAGTTTATCTTGAGGGATTTTGAGTACATTTGTAATCTGACCGTCTCTATCTGCGTAAAATATCCCTCTTTTTTCCATGTCGTCCATCGCCATGGATCTTGTTATCCAGCAGCAATTTACGGCGTTCGGATCCCAAAGTAATGACAGGTCTGTAGGCTTTATTTGCCTTGAGACAACTGCCCGCGGAGGATCCAGCGAATCGAATCCGTATAAAGTTTGATTTAACTCGCTTGTGCTTCCTCCGATATTAAATCCAGAGGTGCTGTTGGGGTTACCCGAAAGTGAGAAAGAAAATGCTACTTCTTCCTTTGTTTCGTAATTTCCCCACGTGTATGTTCCGTCTTTGTAATGCGCTATGGGCAGATCTACCTTAGATGGCAACACATTTGGTGAATAATGTTGCTTGATCGTTTTGCTCAACTCACTTGATAATATTTGAGCTGTAATTCCCCCTGAATCATTGCTCGGAAGTAACGCTTTTTCAGAAAGCAAAAACAATTTACCGTCGTAGCAATTTAAAATGCGGAAAACAATCTCTTCTTTTCCAAAATAGTGATCGACACTGTTGTAATTTAACCTTAATGTTGAACCATCAGATGAAACAAAAGGGTATACATGCTGTCGGTAGGCTGAGTCGCATGGTGTATAATTCAGCTTTTTTGCTTCAGATAATTTCCCGTTTGTCAGCTCTTTTTGCCAAAAGCTTAAAAAAGCTATATATTGTCCCGAGCCGTTTCCTTGAATAATGTCTCCTCCAAGTTTATTAGCGTGGTCAAGTGTTGTTTCGAATTCGTTCGGCATAGAAAAAATGCTCCGAGAGAATTTAACGTTTTCTACGGCAAAAACCATCGGACTTAAAATCGATGCAATCGAAAAGATGAAAGCAAAGATTGGAAGTAGGATTTCTGTTTTAGTTTTTTTATACATTTTAACCACATCCAAAATTATTTTGTTATTGTAAATCTACAATTTTTAAGTGTCAACAGTCAAATTCAAGATTCTGCCTTAAATTTTGGAGACGGTTTTGGGAGTATTTTTGGATGCGTTTTTAAATTCGCCTTCAAATTGTGGTAAGAGTCATGGTAAAAAATTTTTATTTGGTGTATTAGTTACTTTAATAGCGAATATTTCTAATTTTATGGTGCTGCTTTTATGAGACGCGACAAACATAATTACTATCTTGATGTAGCGGAAACTATTTTAAAGCGGGCGTCCTGCATCAGACGTAACTTTGGCTCGGTCATTGTTAAAAATGATCAAATTATCTCATGCGGATATACTGGAGCTCCGCGTGGTCGTGCTAATTGTCTTGACATCGGATGTTGTGTGCGCGATAAGTTCAAGGTTCCTAGAGGTCAACGCTATGAAATGTGCCGCTCTGTTCACGCGGAAGCTAATGCGATAATTCATGCCTCACGCAAAGAGATGCTCGGTTCAACGCTTTATTTGGTCGGCAAGGAGAAAAAATGCGGAAGTTACGTTGACGGCACTGCGCCATGCGCAATGTGTAAGAAGTTAATTATAAATTCCGGAATAGAAAGAGTAATTTCAAGAGAAAATATTGATAAATTTTTGGTTACTGAAGTAGAATTATGGGTAAGAAGTGATGAATCGCTTGATGAGATTTTTGGATATTAGACTTTGGGAAGGTTGAGACGTGAATTTTTTTGAAAAAATAAAGGAAGGATTGAGGAAGACTCGCGAAAAAACAATGAGCGGTTTGCGTAAGCTTTTTGGCGTGTTCGTTAAAGTCGATGAGAATTTTTTGGACGAGCTAGAGGAGATCCTTATTTCGTCGGATGTTTCGGTTTCATCTGCTGAAAAAATAAAAAATGAGTTGAGAAAGAGATCGAAGGAATATAACATTAAGGGTGCGCAAGATGTTTTAGATTTGCTTAAGCAAATAATTAAAGATATTTTGGGAGAAAGTTCTGAGCTTAAAATTTTGCCCTCCCCAGCTGTTATAATTTTAGCGGGCGTTAACGGCGCTGGTAAAACTACCACTGTAGGCAAGCTCGCTCAAAAATTCAAAGACGAAGGGAAAAAAGTACTCGTCGCCGCGGCGGATACGTTCCGTGCAGCCGCTGTGGAGCAGCTTGAAGTTTGGGTTCGTCGTGCAGGCTGTGAGATGATTAGTAGGCCCGAGGGCAGTGACCCCGGTTCGGTAGTTCATGATTCATTATGTGTAGGCAAAGATGAAGGATACGACATAATTATTTGTGATACTGCTGGCAGGTTACAGAACAAAGGTGCTCTTATGGCGGAGCTTGCTAAAATTGGAAGGATAGTCGAGAAAAAGTTACCGGATTCTTCTTGTGAAGTCCTTTTGGTTTTAGATTCTTCTACCGGTCAAAATGGAATTTTACAGGCGGAGGAATTTTCTAAAATTCTTAAAATAACAGGAATAATTTTAACTAAACTTGATGGCACTGCACGCGGAGGAGTTGTTATTTCAATTAAGGATAAACTTGGAATCCCGATAAAATACATTGGAGTGGGGGAGAAAATCGAAGACCTTCAGCCTTTTAATGCCGAAGAGTTTGTTGAAGCGTTGTTCGATTAACTCTTAAGAAACGATTCTTGGTGGCATTAGAATCCTGTTTTCCAGATTTATTAACGATTTTGTTTACATCGAACCTTCTGCGCTGAGCATTTTGGCGCGCATAGCAGTTATAAGAGAATCGACAATTTCGTCCATATCTCCGTTGAGAATCGATTCTAACTTATAAAAGCTCATCCCTATTCTATGTTCGGTTACTCGATTTTGCGGGTAGTTGTAAGTTCTTATTCTTTCCGAACGGTCGCCTGTGCCAACCTGGAGTCTTCGTTCACTAGCTAATGTGTCAGCCTGTTCCTCGCGTTTTGTTTGCAAAAGTCGTGATTTCAATATTTTCATAGCTTTATCTTTATTTTTATATTGGCTCCTTTCATCTTGGCATTCAACAATTACTCCAGTAGGCAAATGCGTAATCCTTATAGCAGATTCAGTTTTATTAACGTGCTGGCCTCCTGCACCACTTGCTCGGTAAGTGTCAATTTGCAAATCGGCGGGATTAACGTCAATTTCAGCATCTTCGGCCTCGGGCAAAACCGCTATGGTTACTGTGGATGTATGCACCCTTCCTTGAGATTCAGTTTCCGGAACCCTTTGAACTCTATGAACTCCGCCTTCATACTTCAGTCTTGAATAAGCGCCTTCTCCTGAAATCATCATGCAAACTTCCTTGAAACCTCCAAGCTGAGTTTCATTAAAGCTTACAATCTCAAGCTTCCAGCCTCGGTTTTGAGCATACATGCTGTACATTCTTAGAAGAGCTGCCGAAAACAGCGCGGCCTCCTCTCCGCCTGCTCCACCGCGAATCTCGATTATTACGTTCCTTTCATCGTTTGGATCTTTTGGGAGCAGCAAAAGTTTAAGCTCATTTGAAATTTTTTCTATGTTATTTTTTATTTCTTCGATCTCGCTGCTAGCCATGTCACGAAGCTCTTTGTCGCCACCACTGCCTCTAAGTACCTCTTTAGCACCTTCTAAATTTTTATGTTCCCGTTTATATTCACGATATTTTCCGATTATCGGTTCCAAAATCTTAAGTTCTCGCATTAGCGATTTATAATTTTCAGGTTCGGAGGCAAAGTTTATCTGACAAAGTTCTTCTTCAATTTCGAGGAAACGTTTTTCAGTTTCCTCAAGTTTGTCAAACATAATTATACCTCCCTAATTTTTGACATATTCTATATTAAAACTTAGTGTCTTGCAAAATTTTACAAAATCTTGTTTTTATTCTAGAAGGGTGGCAATTGTATCTTAAAAATCTTGTATTAAAATGGGTTTTGAGAATACCGTATAACTTCAGACTGTTATGTGGTAGAGGCGTTTAAGGCTAAAAATAAGATAAATGGAATGTATGAAATTTTTGAAAACGTTTATGTATTCCAGTTTGCGAGGGATTTTATGGGCAGATTTGTCTATTCATTTTCAGAATCGGGAGAAGTGATAAAAAAATCAGACGATGAAAAATTAGAAAGTATGCGCTCTTTGCTTGGCGGCAAGGGGTTCCATTTGGCAAAGATGAGTTCTATGGGTTTGTCGGTTCCGTGTGGATTTACTATAACAACAGAAGCTTGCAAAAATTATTATGAAAATAATAAAGTTCTTTGCCCTAAAATTATTACAGAAATTTATGAATCGGTTAAAAAGCTGGAAGTTTCTTCAAATAAATCTTTTTTCCATTTGGATCAATATAGCGCGAATAAATTCCCGCTTTTAGTTTCTGTGCGCTCTGGCGCGCGAAGCTCTATGCCCGGGATGATGGATACAATTCTTAATATTGGCATGAACCGAATAGTTGCCGAAAGATTACTTTCTCATATCAAAGATGAAGTTTTTGTTTTAGATGTATATATCAGGTTTTTGCAGATGTTCTCGGAGATAGTCGGTGAAGTTTCAAAATCGGAGCTTGATTTTTATAATGGGCGTGCTTCAGAGGACAAAGTTAGAATTTTTAAAAAGCTTTACGAAAGAAATACCAAAAAAACTTTTCCTGAAGAACCGAAAGAGCAATTAATTGAGGCTGTCAAGGCGGTCTTTAGGTCCTGGGAGAACCCTCGTGCAAAATTTTATAGAAAAATGCACGGGATATCTGAAAGTGAAGGTACGGCAGTCAATGTTCAAATGATGGTATTTGGTAACCTTGGAAAAAATTCAGGTACCGGAGTCGCCTTTAGCCGAAGTCCTATAACCGGAGAAAAAGGCATTTTCGGGGAATTCCTTGAAAAGGCTCAGGGTGAGGATGTTGTCGCCGGTTTAAGAACCCCCTTGCCGCTAAGTGAATTAAAAAATAAAATGCCAGAAATTTATTCTGAATTTTCAATGATTTCAGAGTACCTTGAAAATGAATACAGAGATATGCAAGATATCGAGTTTACAGTCGAGCGAGGAAAGCTTTATTTACTTCAGACCCGTACCGCAAAGCGCAGCGCGGAGGCAGCTTTGAAAGTTTCTGTTGATTTTGTCAGAGAAGGCAAGACGACTAAACAAGAAGCTGTTTTGCGTTTAGATCCAGGGCAAATTGAGCGTTCAATGTACCCTTGTTTTGATTACCATGCTTTAAAGAGCGCGAAACTCATTGCTTCCGGGCTTGCAGCTTCGCCGGGGGTTGCGGTTGGTCGTACGGTTTTTTGTGCTAAAATAGCAAAAGATTTGGTTAATACTGGTGAAAAGGTCATTCTAGTACGAAGAGAAACCTCTCCTGAAGATATTGAAGGTATGCAGGCCGCTGAAGGGATCTTGACTGCTTGTGGCGGGATAACTTCACATGCGGCCGTTGTTGCAAGAGGTATGGGGCGTTGTTGCGTGGTTGGTTGTGAAAAAATTAAAGTGGGAGAAACAAGCTTTACGGTTGATGAACTTACAGTTAACGAGGGCGATTTTATTTCTATCGACGGAAGTTCTGGCAAAGTTTATTTGGGTGAAGTTCAAGCTGTTGGAGCAAAGTTTTCGCCTGATTTTGAGGTTGTTATGTCTTGGGCGGACGAATTGCGCCGGTTGGGAGTTTATGCCAATGCAGACAGCGCTGCAGACGTGCGGCATGCCCTCAAACTTGGCGCGCAAGGAGTCGGACTTTGCCGAACTGAGCATATGTTCTTTAAAGAAGAGCGAATAAAAGCAATTCGTGAGATGATTTTGTCAAAGACGGATTTAGAGCGTCAAAGTGCTTTAAAGTGTCTTTTGCCTTTTCAAAAATCCGATTTTAAAGAAATATTTTCTGTTTTGGAAAGTAAACCTATAACTATCAGACTGTTGGACCTTCCTTTGCACGAATTTTTGCCGGAATCTGACGAGAGTCTGGAGCCAATCGCTCATGACCTTGGCGTTAGCAAATCTCAATTGCTTGAAGCTGTTAATTTGCTCAGGGAGTTCAACCCGATGATGGGTCACCGTGGATGCAGGCTTTTTGTTTCATATCCGGAAATTGCAAAAATGCAAACGCAAGCTATAATTGGAGCGGCTGTCGAGGTCTTTTTTGAATTTGGTTATAAAGTTGAGCCTGAAATTATGATTCCGTTGGTCGGCGACGTGGAAGAAGTTAGGTTCATAAAAAAAATAATTACAGAAACTGCAGAAAATCTGATTTTGGAATCTCATTGTGAAAGCTTCGTAAAATATAAGGTAGGAACTATGATCGAGGTCCCGCGAGCTGCTGTTTTGGCTGATAAAATTGCGTCTGAAGTTCAGTTTTTCAGTTTCGGAACTAACGATTTGACTCAAATGACTTTTGGTTTCAGCCGCGACGACGCTTCTAAGTTTCTTAATAATTATTACGAAAAAAATATTTATAAGTTCGATCCATTCAAGCACATTGATTGCGAGGGTGTGGGAGCTTTAATTAAATCTGCCGTAAGAATGGGGCGCAGTATCAATTCGAGGCTTAAAATAGGTGTTTGCGGTGAGCATGGAGGCGACCCCGAATCTATAAAATTTTTTAATGAACTTAAAGTAGATTACGTTTCATGTTCGCCCTACAGAGTACCCGTTGCGCGTTTAGCTGCAGCTCAGGCGGAGCTTGCTCGAAACTATAATGTTTTTTAGTTTTAACAGGAGGTATTTTTGCTTAAAAATCCAATAGGTGTATTTGATTCCGGAATAGGAGGGCTTACGGTTTTTAAGGAAATAGTAAGGCTGCTTCCTGACGAAGATGTTGTTTATTTTGGCGATACTGCCAGAATGCCATATGGTGGAAAAAGCATGGAGATTGTGGAACTTTACACCAAACAGGGAATTGCTTTTTTAAAATCTTGTGGAGCAAAATTAATTGTTACTGCTTGCGGCACGGTTAGTACTGTTTTACTAAAAAATAGAATCTATTTCGACGAAGAAGAAAGTCAGGTTGAGTTGTTGGGCATTGTAGAGCCTTCTTGCAGGGCGGCCGTCGCAAAGGCGTGGAACGGCAAAATAGGAGTTATAGGAACGACTGTAGCTATTGAAAGTGGAAAATATGAAGATGTTATAGGTTCGATTAACCCTAACATTGAAGTATTCAAGGCTGCTTGTCCCCTACTTGCTCCGCTCATAGAAAGTCGGTTTTCAGACGAAAATGACGAGACGTTCTATCGTGTTTCAGCTTCTTACATAGAGCCTCTTTTGAAACATGGTATATCCGTGCTTATCCTTGGATGTACGCACTATCCGATAATTAAAAATATAATTTCCGAGATCGCTCCCAATCTTGTTTTAATTGATTCAGGTTTCGAAACCGCTTTTGCTTTGCAGCAAAAAATCTTAGATTCTGGATATATTTCGAAAACTTCACACGGCAATTACGAATTTTTTGTTAGTGATATTCCCGAACATTTCATAAAAAATTCGGAATTGTTTCTGGGAACCAAAATAAATGGGAAAGTACGAAGAGTTGATGTCACAAAAGTCTTGGAATATGATTTCAAAAAGTTTTAAAATAATCTGAGGAAGTTTTATTAAGTTAGTCTCTGATTTTTCAGATTAGATTTTATTTATTATTTTGGAGTATGTTTTGAACAACCTCGAGGTGGAGCTTGGCGTTTGGAAGCTTGAAAATCCGGTAATACCTGCAAGCGGTACTTTTGGATTTGGCCATGAATTTGCGCAGTGGTTTGATCTCAATATTTTAGGCAGTATAAGTTTGAAGGGAACTACTTTGGAGCCTCGCTTTGGTAACCCAACGCCGCGTGTTGCGGAATGCTCTTCGGGTATGCTTAATTCGATAGGATTACAAAATCCTGGTGTGGAAGCCGTGATAAACCAAGAATTGCCTAAGCTTTTCAGATGCTTTAATAAGAAAGTAATTGCCAATGTAGCGGGAAATTCAATTGAAGAATATTTAAAAGTTGCTTCGATGTTTGATAAGGTGCCGCAGGTAGCGGTTCTTGAGGTAAATTTAAGCTGTCCCAACGTAAAAATTGGCGGAATGTCTTTTGGTGTTTCTGTGGATTCAGTTAGAAATATATGTTTTGCTTTAAAAAAGATTGTGAATAAACCTATCTTTGTTAAACTTTCTCCAAATGTTACAAATATTTCCGATATTGCCGTTGCTGCGGAAGATTCTGGGGCGGATGGTCTTGTGCTTATAAATTGTTTGCTGGGATGCGCAATTAATCCGATAAGCGGTAAGTTTGTTGTTTCCACCAAATTTGCGGGTTTCTCTGGCCCTGCCATTAAACCTGTAGCGCTTAGGATGGTAGCTGAAGTTTATTCTAAAGTGAAAATTCCGATAATTGGTGTTGGGGGTATAACTTGTGCCGACGACGTTATTGAATTCCTTTCAGCTGGCGCTTCTGCCGTGGAAGTGGGTACTCAAAACCTTGTTGACCCGCGTGCGTGTTTCAATATAATAAAAGAAATTCCAAATAAGATGAAAAATTACGGAATAAAAACTTTAAGAAGTATAATCGGAAGGAGCCATTCCTAAAAGTGAGGTTTTATTATGGGAAAAGAGGTAATAATTGCATGCGATTTTCCTGATAGGCAGCGGCTTTTTATTTTTTTGAATAAGTTTTTAGACCGCATAAAAACTTTAAGAAGTATAATCGGAAGGAGCCATTCCTAAAAGTGAGGTTTTATTATGGGAAAAGAGGTAATAATTGCATGCGATTTTCCTGATAGGCAGCGGCTTTTTACTTTTTTGAATAAGTTTTTAGACCGCAGGCCATTTTTAAAAGTAGGGATGGAGCTTTTTTATTCAGAAGGTCCAGATCTTATAAGAGTTCTTAAATCTAATGGTTTTAGAGTTTTTCTTGATTTGAAATTGTATGATATTCCTAATACCGTTGGCAGAACCATTAAAAATTTGGTGAATCTTGAAGTTGAATTTATCAGTATTCATGCGTCCGGCGGGAAAGATATGATGCTTGCCGCCAAAGAATCAGCTTGCGGAAGAGGTACAAAACTTTTAGCGGTGACTATTCTTACCAGTATTTCGCAATGTCATCTTAAAAGTGAACTGTTAATAGAGAATACTCTTGATGAATCTGTGAAGCATTTTGCCAAAATTGCCTACGCGTGCGGAATCGACGGAATTGTGTGTTCGCCTTTCGAGGTCGAAATTGTAAAAACTTCTTTTAACGATCTTTTATGTGTAACTCCAGGAATAAGATATTTTAACGAAACCGACGATCAGAAACGTTTTGCTCAACCCGCTCAAGCAAAAGAATTTGGCAGTGATCTGATCGTTGTAGGCCGCCCCATTACAGGTGCGGTTGATCCGGTTGAATCTTATGAAAAAATCAAAAGTGAATTTATCTAACAAAATGTTTTGCTCTTCGATACTACAGTAAATTGATTTATAAGAATCTTAACTTTGATGATTGTTAGATGATTTGGTAGGATATTTGGGAAATCTGAAAATGGTTCTCACATGAAATGAAATTTATTTTAATAATATTAATCAAATTAATAACCCGCCTTCCAAGAAGGCGGTAACGGATTACTTTAAATCAATTTTGACTATTGACCGCATCCGCAGCTGCCGTTATTGTCGTTGTTGTCGCCCAACAAGCATGAAAGAAGCAACACAGTCATTAATGTAGAGCATGAATTGTTGCCGCCGAATAAATTGCGCATAAGGTAATCCCCCTTGAGTTTGATATAGTATAATATTCGGTGTGGTAAAAATTGTTGCATCCTGAATTTTAAAAAATTTCTGAAATTATTTTTTCCGTGACTTTATCGATGGCTTCGAAGTCCATGGCTTTGATGTAAAAGCTTTCCAGTTCATCGTGGATTTCTTTAGCTTCTTTCATCACAGATATAGCTTCAGCAATAAGAGAGCTTTCTGTTTTTTTGTTAAAATCACTGTAATAACTTTCTTGGCCGTCATATAAAAATCTTTTGGCATAAATTTTTTTGGTTTCTATTTTTTCTGAAATTGAATGCCAGAGGTTTGAAATCACTACTGCCGTATTTAGCTCGGGGAACAACAGGCTTTCCAGTCTTTCGTTAAGTGAAAGTGGATTAAAACATGTTATAACATCAAAACCATGATTCAATGCGTCCGACCTTACTATCCTCAAAAGAAGGTCACCTGCGATTCCATGCTGGTCTACGATTTCGTAAATATTTTCAAATCGCTTTAGATTATCTTCGTAAAAAATTATCCCTTGCGGTGAAATTGCGCTTATGAAACGTAAGTATTCTTTAGATTCCTTCGCTGGGGTTTCTGTGAAAATTTTTTTGGATAACTTCTTTGCGTAAGATTTTATTTTTCCAAAATCAATTTTATTTATTTCTGTTTCTGTTGTATCGCTGTTTATTGCACCGTAAGATGCAAGATACTTTTTTGCTTTTGAGTGGAGTTCAACGTTGGCATTATTGCTGCCGATGATTTTTTCTCTGGAAGAGCGGAGTAATTTTGGGTTCCAGAATTCTCCTAGGTTAATGATATGTTCTACTGCTCCTGGATAAATAGGGTCCATGCTATGAGGCGCTGTACCGTCTATAACACATGTTTTAAGTTCTGGTAAAACTACTCCGTCCAAAGAATCGGGGTCTGAAGAACAGTAAATGTATTGAGTTTCTGTTTTATTTTTTACTCCCGCTTCCGCTACTTTTTTAATTAAATTTGATTTTCCGCATCCTGGACTTCCTTTTAAGATACGGCAGTACCAGCCGTCCTTAGGTTCGTAGAGCGAGTCAAACTTGGAGTAAAATCCGCGAGGCGAACTAGATCCAAGAAAAAAACGCATCGTCTTTGAGTTTTTTGCCATGATATTTTTTCATTACCTCCTTAAAATCAACCTATTCAAATTATTTGAAAATTGTGAATTTAAAAATTATTGATTTTATGGTTCCTTTTAACTGAAAATTAAAAAATCAAAAAAATACTTGCATTTTTAAAAAGGTTTTGATACACTTACTTCGAAAAATCTTGTGCCTTAATTAAAGATAGTCGCAGAATTTACGGCTGCTTTTTTTGGCCTCAATTTAGGTGGTGTACTACGTTGTCAGCAGGGAAAATTAGAATACGTCTTAAAGCTTACGATCATGGTTTATTGGATCAATCTGCAGAAAAGATTATTGGGACGGCACAACGGACAGGCGCGCAAGTTCGCGGGCCCATTCCGTTGCCTACTGAGAAGCAGATTATAACTATTTTGCGTTCGACTCAAATCAATAAGGATAGTCGTGAACAGTTTGAGATGCGTACTCATAAAAGGTTGATTGATGTTTGGAATTCGAACGATAAGACGGTTGAGTCTCTTAGTAATTTAGGGTTGCCTGCGGGTGTTGATATCAACATAAAAATTTGAGTTTTACAGTTAAATCATTTGTATGGGAGGTTTTAGAATGCTAAAGGCTATTATTGGGAAAAAAGTCGGTATGACTCATATTTTTGACGAAGGCGGGAGTTTTGTACCGGTTACGGTTATAGAGGCTGGGCCGTGCGTAGTTTCGGCGCGAAAGACTCCTGAACTTGATGGATATTCGGCTGTTCAACTTGGTTTTGGTGTTCCTAAAATGAGCCGCGTAAAGAAGCCGCTTAGAGGGTTCTTTGAAAAATCACAGGTTGCTCCTAAGAAGTTTTTAAAGGAGTTCAGGGCCGAAAGTTTGGAAGGTATTAGTGTGGGAGACGTTGTAAAAAGCGACGTATTTGCGGTTGGAGAACGTGTAGATGTTGTTGGCAAAAGCAAAGGTAAAGGTTATGCTGGCGTTATTAAGCGGTGGAATTTTAGACGTTTGAAAGAGACTCATGGTTCTGGGCCCGTTGTTAGGCACGGGGGCTCTATAGGTATGTGTTCTGATCCATCTCGTGTATTTAAGGGCAAAAAGATGGCGGGCCGTTTGGGCGGCGGACGTGTTACCGTTAAGAATTTGAGAGTTGTTAAGGTTGATTCCGAAAAAAATTTTATCGCGGTTTGTGGCGCTGTTCCCGGGGCAAACGGCGGGATTGTTTATTTAACCGACAGTGCTGGAAGGAGGGGTTAGGTTGCTTGTAACTAGGGTGTTGAATATGGTTGGAGAGCAAGTTGGAGAAATTAATCTCTCCGAGTCTGTCTTCGGTGTGACTCCGAATGAATCGGTGATGCATTCTGCGGTTGTTTGTTTTTTAGCAGGTCAGCGGCGTGGAACTAAATCAACGCTGACTCGCGCAGAGGTTTCAGGTGGAGGCAAAAAGCCTTGGCGTCAAAAAGGTACAGGGCACGCGAGGCAAGGTTCAACCAGAGCTCCACAGTGGAGACACGGTGGTGTAGTTTTTGCTCCCAAACCTCGTGATTTTTCTGTTTCAATCAATAAAAAAGTTAGAAGACTTGCTATTAAATCGGCCTTTTCTCTTAAATTTTCGAGAAACGAGTTAATAGTTTTGGAAGATTTGCGTATGAATTCTGTTAAAACCAAGCATATGTCAAAAATTTTGCATTCAGTTGGGGCGCTTGGTAAGTCGTTGGTGATTTTGCCTGAAGTCGATGAGATTCTGATAAAATCGGCGATGAATCTGGAAGGTGTGATTACTTCTCAAGTCCAGAATTTGAATGTTTATAATCTTATATATTCGGGTGTTTTGGTTATTCCCCGTGCTGCCATTACCAAAATAGAGGGGGTGTATGCTTGATGAGGGCGCATGATGTATTGATCAGGCCTATAATTTCAGAAAAGTCAACTCGGGGTGTTTCTGAGCAAAAGTATTCTTTCAAGGTTTGTAAGAACGTTGGTAAAATTGAAATTAAGCGTGCGGTTGAAGAAGTTTTTGGGGTTAAGGTGGCTAAAGTTAACACGCTCAATGTTCGAGGACGGGCTAAACGTAAGGGGCATACCGTTGGTTTTACTTCTTCTTGGAAGAAAGCAGTTGTTTCCTTAAGACCCGGTCAAAAGGGCATTGAGTTTTTTGACACTATGATTTAAATTGATGATAGTGCAATTGGGGTATTTTCAAAGCAAATTGGAATTCATTTAAAAAGAGGGGTGTGGAACAAGTGGGAATCAAGAGTTACAGGCCTGTTACGCCTTCACGCCGTGGCATGACGGTTATGGATTTTGTTGAAATCTCCGGCAGTCCGCCGCAGAAGAAGTTGCTTAGGCCACTAAAAAAGCATGCCGGTCGTAACAATTTGGGAAGGATTACGGTTCGCCACAGGGGCGGTGGAAATAGGCGCAAGTATAGACTTATTGATTTTAAGCGCAGGGTTTTAGGCGGCGGAACGGTTCGCAGTTTAGAATATGATCCTAATCGTTCGGCTAACATCGCTTTAGTAGAACATAGTGATGGCAGATTTAGTTATATTTTGGCTCCATTGGGTCTGACCGTGGGGCAGCGGCTCGATGTTGGTGAGGAAGCGGATATAAAACCTGGAAATGCGC
The DNA here is from genome assembly GCA_031275995.1 of Oscillospiraceae bacterium. Taxonomy (GTDB): domain Bacteria; phylum Bacillota; class Clostridia; order Oscillospirales; family Acutalibacteraceae; genus Improbicoccus. Next base: position 62,169 of record JAISNY010000016.1, read on the forward strand.
TTCTTTTAAAAGATGTCCCTGTAGGAACTTTTGTTCATAATATTGAGCTTTATCCCGGTCGGGGAGGGCAATTGGTTCGTTCTGCCGGTGCCATGGCTCAGCTAATGGCTAAGGAAAATGGTTTGGCGTTGTTGCGGCTCCCTTCTGGTGAGTTACGTAATGTTTCACAAAATTGTGCGGCGACCGTTGGGCAAGTTGGAAATTTAGATTATGAAAATGTGAAAATAGGTAAGGCCGGCCGGAAAAGGCACATGGGTTGGCGTCCTCAAGTGCGTGGTTCGGTGATGAATCCGTGCGATCATCCGCATGGCGGTGGCGAGGGTAAGTCTCCTATCGGTAGAAGCGGTCCTTTAACGCCTTGGGGAAAGCCTACGCTTGGGTACAAAACAAGAAAACGTAACAAAATTTCCGACAAAATGATTGTTAAGCGACGTGGCAGCAAGTGAATTTAATTGAAGGGGTTGAATGATGAGTAGGAGTTTGAAGAAAGCGCCGTTTGTTGCGCCTAAGTTGATGAAGGTAGTGAAAGCGCTTAATTCTGGAGGAAAAAAGAAAGTAATTAAGACCTGGAGCCGTGCTTCTACGATTTTTCCGGATTTTGTAGGGCATACTTTCGCCGTCCATAACGGGCGTAAGCACATGCCAATTTATGTAACAGAAGATATGGTAGGCCATAAGTTAGGTGAGTTTGTTTTAACGCGTACTTTTACGGGGCATTCTGGATCGAAAACTACGGCCGTTAAGCAAGTTTCTAAAAATTAGTGTTAAGTTAAGTTTTTTTCGAGGAGGTCAGTAATGGAATCGAAAGCTCATTTAAGGTACGTGCGTATTTCGCCGCGTAAAGTTACGATTGTGCTCGATTTAATAAGATGTAAGCCCGTTAAGTTTGCTATGGCTGTTTTGAGGCATACTCCGAAGGCCGCGAGTGAATATCTTGGGAAATTGTTAAAATCAGCGGTAGCTAATGCGGTTAATAATCATGGTATGAGTGAATCGGATTTGTATATTTCTCAGTGTTTTGTTTGTTCCGCTTCTACTGCAAGGCGTATGAGACCTGTCTCAAAGGGGCGCGGTCATAAGATTTTGAAGAGATCTTCTCATATAACTTTGATGTTGAAAGAAAGCGTGAAGGGGGTAAGTTGTGGGTCAAAAAGTTAATCCGCACGGTTTGCGTGTGGGGATAAATAAAAATTGGAGTTCGAGATGGTTTGTTAAACCGGGCTTGATTGCATCCACTTTGGTGGAAGATTATAACTTGCGTAAATCTTTGAAAAGAAGGATGTTTACTGCCGGTGTTTCAAAGATTGAAATAGAGCGTGACAGTGTTAAAGTGCGTATTTTTGTTTACTGTGCTAAGCCTGGAATTATTATAGGGCGCGCCGGTTCAGGCATCGAAAAGGTAAGGGTTTATTGTGAGAAGTTAACTAAGAAAACTGTGCTCATAAATATTGTTGAAATAAAAAAACCTGATACGAATGCTCAGCTTGTAGCTGAGTCTGTTGCTCAACAGCTTGAAAAGAGGATTTCTTTTCGGCGTGCTGTTAAGCAAGCTATTAGTCGAGCTATGAAGGCTGGTGCCCGTGGGATTAGATTGCAGGTTGGCGGAAGGCTTGGCGGAGCGGAAATTGCCAGAAGTGAGCGCTATCATGAAGGCAGTATTCCTCTCCAGACTTTTCGCGCCGATATAGATTATGGTTTTGCTGAGGCCTTTACTACCTACGGTATGATTGGTGTTAAAGTTTGGCTTTATAAGGGTGAGATTTTTAAAGGTAGTGTAAAACCGGAATCTACACAGGGGGGTGTTGGAAGTGCTGTTACCTAAGCGCACGAAATATCGAAAAGCTCACAGGGGACGCATGAAAGGCAGAGCAGTTCGCGGTTCTTGTATTGCTTATGGTGATTTTGGGTTGCAAGCGTTGGAGCCTCATTGGATAACTTCTAATCAAATTGAAGCGGCTCGTGTTGCTATGACGCGTTTTTGCAAGCGAATGGGGAAGGTTTGGATAAAAATTTTCCCTGATAAGCCGATTTCGAAGAAGCCCGCTGAAACCAGAATGGGCAAAGGGAAGGGTGCTCCTGAGTACTGGGTTGCGGTGGTCAGGCCAGGTAGAATTATGTTTGAGCTCTCTGAGGTCAATGAGAAAACAGCGCGCGAAGCTATGCGCTTGGCCGCCAGTAAGCTTCCGATTAAATGTAAGTTTATTAGACGTAGCGAGGTTACCTCAGGTTTGGCCGGTCATGAGGAAGTTTTGGATTCAAAGGGCTTGATTATAGATTCGCGAGTTAGCTTTGAGGTGGGGGATAAAGATGGAATCTAAAGAAATTCGTTCACTTTTACCCGAAGAGATTAATGAAAAGGTGAAAGGTTATAAATCTGAACTTTTAAATTTACGGTTTCAGGCTAGCGTTAAACAGCTTGCCAATCCTATGAGGATTAGAGCTGTTCGTAAGAATATCGCAAGGCTGATCACAATTTTTAAGGAAAAAATTAATTCGCAGGAGGTGTGAAGTAGGTGCAAGAGGTATCTTGTGGGGTTAAGCTCAGGTCGATGCGGAAGATTAAAGTCGGTGAGGTAATTAGTAACAAAATGCAGAAGACTATTGTAGTCGCTGTTAGTTATTTCGTAAAACATGCACTGTATAAGAAGGTTATTAGGCGTACTACAAAGCTTAAAGTGCATGATGAAAATAATGAGTGTAAAATTGGGGATAAGGTTAAAATTATGGAAACACGTCCTCTTTCTAAGGAAAAGCGGTGGCGTTTGATTTCTGTTATTGAAAAAACTCAGAAAATTTGAATTCGGGGGGTGTAATTTATGGTTCAGGCTCAGACATTACTTTCAGTGGCGGATAACACCGGTGCTAAAAAGCTCATGTGTATAAAAGCCTTGGGGGGAACCCGGCGAAGATATGCCAGTGTGGGTGATGTGATAGTCGCCTCTGTTAAAAAGGCAGCTCCCGGAGGCATGGTCAAAAAGGGCGATGTCGTGAGAGCTGTGGTTGTGCGTACCAAAAAAGAAATTAGGCGCGGAGATGGCTCCTATATACGTTTTGATGATAATGCCGCAGTGATAATAAAAGATGATAAGGCGCCTCGCGGTACTCGAATTTTTGGTCCGATGGCGCGCGAACTTAGAGAGAAGAATTTTACTAAAATCGTGAGTTTAGCGCCTGAGACTTTATAGTGATTGCCTGTTTTTTGTGGAGGTGAGAAAATTGTTAAAGAAAGATACTTCCTTTAAGAAAATTCATGTAAAGACTGGCGATAAAGTTGTGGTTCTTTGCGGAAGAGATCGAAATCAGCGTGGTAAGGTTTTAGCTGTTAGCCCTAAGGAAGCGAAAGTTATTGTCAGCGGTATCGGGATGGTTTCGAAGCATGCGAAGCCGAGGCGCGCTGGGGAAGAAGGTGGCATCATAAGAACTGAAAGCGCTATTTATTCCTGTAAAGTTCAGCTTGTTTGCGGGCGTTGTGATTCTCCTACTAGGATTGCCCATAAATTTGCTGAGGATGGCAAAAAGTTGCGTATGTGCAAGAAGTGTGGAGAAATTATATAAATTTTTTTGAGTGGGAGGTTTTGGATGGCGAGGCTAAAAGAAGTTTACGATAAAGAAATAATTCCCAGATTGATGGATAAGTTTGGGTTTTCTAATGTTATGGCTGTGCCGCGCCTTGAAAAGGTTGTTTTGAATGTAGGTGCGGGAGAATCTCGTGAGAACTCTAAAGTTATCATCTCAGTGATGAGTGATTTAGCTAAAATTACCGGGCAGAAGCCTGTTGCTTGTTGTGCGAAAAAATCGGTTTCTAATTTTAAGGTCAGAGAAGGCATGAAGATTGGTGTGAAGATTACGCTGCGGGGTAGGCGTATGTTCGAATTTGTTGATAGGCTCTTTAATTTGGCTTTACCTCGCGTTAGAGATTTCCGTGGTATTAGTCCTAAGTCTTTCGATGGTCGCGGAAATTATAACATGGGAGTTAAAGAACAATTAATTTTCCCTGAAATTGAGTATGATAAAATCGATAAAATTCGTGGAATGGATATCTGTTTTGTTACTACTGCAGAGAGTGACGATCATGCTAAGGAGCTTCTTGAACTTCTAGGAGCGCCGTTCGCCAAAAGATAAGGGGGGTGATTTGAATGGCTAAGGCTTCGTGGAGAGCTAAGCAGAAGCTGGTTCCTAAGTTTCCGACTAGGGCTTATTCGCGTTGTGGCATTTGTGGCAGATCGCGTGCTTATCTTCGGCGTTTTGGTGTTTGCCGTATATGTTTTAGGGTGTTGGCGCATAAAGGGGAAATTCCGGGCGTTAAAAAAGCAAGTTGGTAAATTTATGAGTTTTTTAAAATGGGGGGTGAAAACTGTGCAGATTACAGATCCAATTGCAGATTTTCTCACACGCATAAGGAATGCTTATTGTGCTAAGCATGATTCGGTAGATGTTCCTGCTTCAAAAATTAAAAGAGAAATGAGTAAAATTTTGGTTGATGAAGGTTATGTGCGTAGATTCAGTTTTTTGGCTGATGGTAAGCAAGGAATTATAAAAATTATTTTAAAATATAATGAAATGAAAGTTCCGGCTATAACTGGTTTGAAGCGGGTATCTAAACCTGGGTTTCGTGTTCATAGTGGCGTCGGAAGCTTGCCTAAAGTTATGAAGGGGCTTGGCGTTGCGATTATTTCCACTCCTAAAGGGATCATGACCGATCGTCATGCGCGTTTCGAGCGTGTTGGAGGGGAAGTTTTGGCTTATGTTTGGTGATCTATTTTATGCCGAGATTTTGTTGGGGTTGCGTTTTTAATTATTAGGCAATTTCAACAAAATATTGTGTAGGAGGTGTTGGAGATTTGTCCAGAATTGGAAGAAAACCTATAAATATTCCTCAAGGCGTGGAGCTTAGTTTTTCTAATAATGTTTTTCGTGTCAAGGGCGCGAAAGGAGTATTAGAGCAAACTATTCATCCGAATATGCGTCTTGAAATTGGTGAGGGGACTGTAGTTGTTACTCGCCCTAATGATGAAAAGTTCAATCGTTCGCTTCATGGTTTGACCAGGTCGTTGGTTGCTAACGCGTTGGAAGGCGTGACAAACGGTTTTGAAAAAATCTTAGAAATCAATGGAGTGGGTTATCGGGCGCAGAAGCAAGGTTCGAATTTGCTTATGAATCTCGGATTTTCGCATCAGGTTATTGTTTCAGAAACCGACGACATAAAAATTGATGTTCAAGGTAATAAGGTTAAGATTAAGGGCATCGATAAGCAAAAAGTTGGTCAATTTGCTGCAAATGTTAGGTCAAAGAGGCCGCCGGAACCATACAAAGGTAAGGGCGTTAAGTATCTTGACGAAATTATCCGTCGTAAAGAAGGAAAGGCTGGTAAGTCTGTTAAAAAGTAATGTTTAAGAAAAGGAAAAGAGCTCCTGATTTTCTGTTCCGTGCGTAATAAGCGGGTCTTTTATTTGTTGCAGGGAAGAGCAAATAATTTAGCGGACAAGAAAGCGGTAAATGTCTTGAGTGCTTTATGTTGCGAATGTAGATCGCATGAGTTGTGTTAGATTGGTAAGTAGAAGCTTTTTAAAAATTCAAAATAAGGTGAGTATTTTTTAAAAAATTAAATGTTCAATTTCTAAAAATTGTTTCAAGGAGTGAGAAAAGGTGATTTTAAGGCGCAGTAAGAATGATTCGCGCTTAAAAAGGCATAAGCGTGTTCGAGCCAAGATTAAAGGAACTGCTCAGTGCCCTCGTCTTAGTGTGTTCCGTTCCCTTAATCATATCTATGCGCAGATTATAGACGACTGCTCTGGTGTGACACTTGTTTCAGCTTCCAGCATTGAAAAATCTTTTGTTGGGAAAGGTCGTGATAAGGTGGCTGCACGTGAGGTGGGCAAGATTTTGGCTCAGCGTACCGTTTCGTCTGGCATAAAATCTGTTGTTTTTGATCGCGGAGGATATTTGTTTCATGGAAGGGTAAAAGAGCTTGCAGAAGGTGCTCGTGAAATTGGATTAAAATTTTAATTAAGTGGGGGTGTTTTTAATTAAAACTGATAGAAGAGAAGATAGAAAAGATGTTAATAAGAGTGAATTTAAAGAGCGATTAGTTGCGGTCAATCGTGTTTCTAAGACTGTCAAAGGTGGAAGAATTTTTAAATTTTCTGTTCTCATGGTAGTGGGCGATGGAAAGGGTTTAGTTGGGGCAGGAATTGGGAAATCAGGTGAGATTCCTGACGCAATCCGTAAAGGTATCGAGGATGCAAAGAAAAACGTGATAAAGGTTACGCTACGTGGCGGAACTATTCCTCATGAAATCGTGGGTGAATTTGGCGCTGGCAGAGTTCTTTTAAAGCCTGCACATCCTGGTACGGGTGTGCTTGCTGGTGGTTCGGCACGTACGGTTATAGAGGCGGCCGGAATAAAAGACCTTCGTGCTAAATCTTTGCGTTCGAATAACCCGTGTAATGTTGTTAAAGCTGTGATAAATGGGTTGCGTTCAGTGCGTTCTGCTTCGCAGGTTGCTCAGATGCGCGATAAAACTATCCAGGAAATCTTTGGTTGATTCATTGTAATGATTATCGTAATTTTGAAATGTTGCTTTTGAATCATTGCTAGTTAAGTTCGAGCAGGTTCAGCCTCAAAGGCCAGTTAGTCAGGTGCACGGCGGGACTATCCAGGAAATTTTTGGTTCATTCATGGCGATGGTTGCTGTAATTTTGAAATAATGTTAGAATCCTTATCCAGTTGTTAGAGTGGCTTAGAATGTTCTTGTTTTGGGTGTTTGTTTTGGGAATAAGGAGGTGGAATGAATGGAAGCTTTGAATTTACGTCCTGTGGAAGGTGCAAGGCAACGTCGTCGACGTCTTGGGAGAGGTCATGGTTCTGGTTGGGGAAAAACTTCCGGCAAGGGACATAAAGGGCAGAAAGCACGCTCCGGTGGTACGATTCGTTGGGGTTTTGAAGGTGGTCAGATGCCTCTTCAGCGCAGAATTCCTAAGCGTGGGTTTAATAATATTTTTGCACTTAAGGTGATTGCTGTTCAGGTTGGAAAGTTGAATGTTTTTGAAGAAGGTTCAGTTGTCGACGATAAATTGTTAATCGAATCTGGAATTGTTAAGAAGAAATTTGACAAGATTAAGATTGTTAGCGGTGGCGAGCTGAACAAGAAGTTGAATGTGAAACTCGGTGCTTTTTCTGAATCTGCCAAAAATGTTATTGAAAGTTTTGGCGGGATTGCGGAGGTGATTTAAATGTTTGCGGCTGTAAAACAAGCTTGGAAATCTGGTGATCTCAAAAAAAAGTTGTTTTATACCATCCTAATAATGATAGTTTTCAGGATTGGTTCGATGATTCCGGTTCCATTTCTTAATGCGGTTGCTCTTAAAGGGTTTATGGGTAACCTTTCTGGAGGCGGAGCGCTACTTGCTTATTTTGATACGCTTTCGGGTGGAGCTTTTGGTCAAGCTACGCTTTTTGCGATGTCGGTGCAACCATATATTAATTCGCAGATCATAATGCAACTCATGGTTGTGGCGATTCCCGCCCTCGAAGTGATGCAGCGTGAGGGCGAGGAAGGACGTAAGCGAATTTTAGCTATCACAAGGTTTGTAACAATTTTTCTTGGTATTTCTCAAGGACTTATGTACTACTTATTTTTAAGAAATCATTCGTTCAGAGGAGTCCCGATAATCAAATATATCAAAGGTCCGGAAGGAATCTTTGTTATGTTTGTGATTATTTCGGTCTTTACTGCCGGTACGGCGCTGATGATGTGGCTCGGTGAGCGAATTAATGAAAAAGGTGTTGGCAACGGTGTTTCTGTGCTCATGTTTGCTGGTATAGTTTCCAGAATGCCGGCGTTAGTAGTTCATGCTGCCAGCTATATATATCTGGCAATTACAGACCCTGTTCAGCATTGGTTATATTATGTTTTTGTTCCGCTTTTTATTTTAGTTTTTTTGGGTATGATGTGGTTAATTGTTTTCATGAGCGATGCGGAGCGTCGTCTGCCGATTCAATATGCCAAGAGAGTTGTGGGTCGTAAGATGTATGATGGAAGAAGCAGTCATTTGCCGCTTAAGATAGGCTTAGCAGGCATTATGCCGATTATTTTTGCGTCAATGATTTTATCTATTCCCAGCATGATGAATTTGTTCATTCAACCTTCGGGTTTTTTTAAGATGTTTTTAGATGCGCTTTCTGTGAATGGTTGGATATATACTATTATATATTTCTTTTTGATAATAATGTTTTCGTACTTTTATGTTTCCATTTCCTATAACCCCATCGAGATTTCTAACAATTTAAGGCAGAGTGGCGGTGCTGTGCCGGGGATAAGACCGGGAAGACCTACCACTGAGTATATTGCCAAAGTTCTTTCGAGAGTGACGTTGATGGGTGCTTTGTTTTTAGCTTTTATTGCAATATTCCCTATGTTTTTTTCTGGGTTGACTTCTTTGGGTGGACTTTCTTTAAGCGGTACTTCTATTGTGATATTGGTTGGTGTTGCTTTGGAGACGGTCAAAATGATAGAATCGCAAACTATGATGCGGCAGCACAAGGGGTTTCTTGATTAGTTTATATTATTTTATGGGTGGTTTATGTGATTTTTGAAAAATTTTCAAATGTTGATCGTTCTGTGGAGGATAATATTAATTCCTCTGTTAGCCAAATGTTGGGGGTTCCCAATATTTCGAGCGAGGGTATTATCCATGCGGAGCTTCAGAAAGATGGCGAAAAATCTGATGCCTGTGTGCTAAAGAATTTTATATTTCTCGGGGCACCCGGTGCAGGAAAAGGTACTCAAGCATCTCATGTTAGCAAAGTGCTAGGGATTCCTAGTATTTCGAGCGGGGATATTATCCGTGCGGAGCTTAAGAAAGGTGGCGAAAAGGCGGAAAAATTTAAGCTTTATTCTGAAAAAGGTCTGTTGGTTCCGGATGAAATGATCGTTGAAATTATTTGTGATCGTATCAAAGAGGAAGATTGCTGTAACGGTTTTATTCTTGATGGGTTCCCTCGCACGATTTCACAGGCTCAGGCCTTGGAAAAGATGGTGCATATCGATAGAGTCATAAACATAGTTGTAGATGCTGAGACAATTTATAAGAGAATGTCTGGACGTTGCGTGTGTGAAAAATGTGGCGCTGTTTTTAATTCAGTGGCCGAGATGCGCCCTAAATCAGAAGGCGTTTGTGATTTATGTGGCGGCGCGCTTGTTCGTAGAACTGATGATGAAGAGCAGACTGTACGTGAACGTTTAAAGGTGTATCACGATCAAACTTTTCCGCTCGAGGAGTTCTATACAAAGAAAGGTGTGCTTGTTTCCATAGATGGCAGCCGTGATTTTTCGCTTACTTCACTTGATGTGCTTAAGGCCGTAGGTGTTCAATGATTCCACTTAAATTTGGAAAAGAATTGGAGTTTATGCGTGAAGCCGGCAGGATCTCAGCTTTGGCCTTGAAGGCGGCTGGAGAGGCAATTAAGCCTGGCGTTACTACGAAACAGATTGATGAAGCAGCGCGCAGATGTATTGAATCTTATGGTGCTAAGCCTTCGTTTTTGGGTGAAGGTGGCTTTCCCGCTGCTGCGTGCATTTCTGTTAACGACGAGGTTATCCACTGTGTCCCCGGAGAAAGAGTGATCGAGTATGGAGATATTGTGAGCGTTGATGTAGGCGCCTACATACATGGGTTCCATGGGGATAATGCTCGGACCTTTGCTTGCGGTGAGATAAGTGACGAAGCTCAAAGGTTGCTTGAAGTTACGGAAAAAAGCTTGCATGACGCTATCAAAGTTGCTAAGATTGGTTCGAGGATAGGTGACATTGGTTTTACAGTTCAGAATTTCGTTGAAAAAAATGGTTTTTCGGTCGTGCGTAAGTTTGTAGGGCATGGCATCGGACGCAGTGTACATGAGGAGCCTAGTGTTCCTAATTTTGGTGTTCCTGGCTCCGGTGGATTGTTGGTTAAAGGTATGGTGATTGCGATTGAGCCAATGGTAAATGTCGGTAAAGAAAAAGTTAGGATTCTTGATGACGGTTGGAGTGTTGTTACGGCCGATGGTTCTCTTTCTGCACATTTCGAGCATACAGTTGCGATTACTGAAGATGGTCCGTTAATTTTGACTATTCCTTACTAGATGTTATCAGGTGTTTTATGAAATTTGTTGAAGGGTCAGTTGTGCGTTCCGCAGCGGGTCACGATAGAGGAGATTTTCAATTGGTGATTTCTGTCGAAGGCGAATTCGCTTGGGTTTGCGATGGTAAACATCGTCCGCTTGAGAAATTAAAAAAGAAAAAAAGAAAGCATCTTTTTTTAACGAATACGGTCTTGGATATTTCTTCGCTTAATTCCAATCGTGCTATTTTTAAGGCATTATCTTTGTTTAGGGATTCTGTTCATTAGTTTTGAAAGTTCAAATAAGGTGAGGATTATCAAGTAGTGATGTATGACGTTGTTGAGGTGATGAGTTCGAAAAGGTGTTATTTTCGTTTTGAGGATGCCGCGTCAGTTTCGAGTATTCATAAGAGGAGGTTGAGCAATGGGGCGGGACGATGTTATTGAGGTTGATGGCTGTGAAGTCGTCGAGGTTTTACCAAATGCTATGTTTAGAGTTAGATTGAAAAAAAATGAAGAACAAGCTAATATTAGTGGCAAGTCTCAGAATGATGTGACCGTTTTATGCCATATTTCTGGGAAGCTGAGGCAGAACTATATAAAAATTCTGCAAGGTGATGTCGTTAGAATAGAGATGTCTCCTTATGATTTGACTCGAGGGCGTATAGTTTGGCGGTCGCGCGGCAAGTCGTTTGATTCTGGCTGGCAGGTAAAGTCTGCCGGCGGTGATAAGTAAAGAGGTGATTAAAATGAAAGTTAGGCCTTCCGTTAAGAAGATGTGTAGTAAATGTGTAGTAGTCAGGCGTAAGGGTGTCGTAAGGATTATCTGTGAAAATCCAAAGCATAAGCAGAGGCAAGGTTAGGATTGAAAAACCAAAAGGAGGGAATGGAATGGCTCGGATATCAGGTGTTGATTTGCCTGCCGGAAAGCGTATTGAAATTGGGTTGACTAGTATTTTCGGCATTGGTTTGTCTACTGCAGCTAAAATTTTGGCGCATACGGGCGTAGATCCGAACGTGCGTGTTAGAGAGATTTCAGAAAGCGATGTTGCGAAACTTAGGGAATATATAGATAAGAATTGTAAAGTTGAGGGTGATTTGCGTCGTTTTGAGGCGCTTAATATCAAGAGGCTCACTGAAATCAGTTGTTATCGGGGCGTCCGTCACAAAAAGGGGTTGCCGGTTAGAGGGCAGCGCACAAAGACTAATGCACGTGTTCGGAAAGGCCCTACTAAAACGGTTGCAGGTAAGAAGAAAGAAAAAAAATAAATTAACGGGGGGTATTTATGGCTGTTCAATCTGGTAAAAAGGCTGTGCCTCGCAAGCGCAGAGAACGTAAGAATGTTGAAAAAGGTACTGCTCATATTCAATCTACTTTCAACAACACTATTGTTACGATTGCTGATATGCAGGGCAATTCAATTTCTTGGTCCAGTGCGGGTTCTTTGGGATTTAAAGGTTCTAAGAAATCTACGCCTTTCGCGGCGCAATCGGCTGCTGAAGCCGCCGCGCGTGGTGCCATTGGTTACGGTATGAGGCTTGTAGAGGTTTTTGTTAAAGGTCCGGGTGCCGGTCGAGAGGCTGCTGTTCGAGCGCTTCAAGCAACCGGTTTGGAAATAAGAATGATTAAAGATGTTACTCCGATACCGCATAATGGTTGTCGCCCACCTAAGCGGCGCAGAGTTTAATGGAGGTGAAATAATGGCAAGATATATTGGTGCATCTTGTAGGTTGTGCCGTGCTGAAGGACAGAAGCTTTTTCTTAAGGGAGCTCGTTGTTATTCTGGCAAATGCTCAGTTTTGAGGCGTTCTTATGCGCCGGGACAGCATGGACAAGGGGGGCGTAAAAAGGTTTCTGAGTTTGGGCATCAGTTGCGTGCTAAACAAAAGGCGCGTAGATATTATGGCGTGTTAGAAAAGCAGTTTAATCATTATTACGATCTCGCCGAGCATGAAAAAGAAGGCAAAGCGGGCGAGAGCATGTTAGCGCTTTTGGAATCGAGGTTTGATAATGTAATTTATCGTCTTGGCTGGGCTAATTCTAGGGCTCATGCTAGGCAGCTACTTTTGCATGGCCATTTTAATGTAAATAATGGGAAGGTTAACATTCCTTCTTACCTTTTAAAGGTAGGGGATTTTGTTTCGCTTTCTAAAAAAGGGCGTTCTTCCGATGTTTTGAAGGAAATTATTGCTTCAAATTCTTCAAGAGGTTTGCCTAAATGGCTTGAATTTACTGGCGGGGAACATTTTGAGGCGAAGGTTCTTGCTAAGGCAGAGCGTGTCGACATAGATTTAGAAGTTGACGAAACATTGATAATTGAGCTTTATTCAAGATAACTTTAAATGTTGTCCTAATAGTTTTAGGAGGATTCAATGGTTGGTGTCGAAGAAACAAAAGTTGAACTGGTTGATGGCTCAGGTAGCGGAAATTATGGAAAATTTGTCGTAGCTCCGCTGGGGAGAGGTTATGGAAATACGCTTGGCAATAGCATGCGGCGCGTACTGCTTTCTGGTTTGCCGGGCGTTGCGCCGTGTGCTGTGAAAATTGCCAGAGTAACTCATGAATTTTCTGCAATTTCCGGAATAAAAGAAGATGTTGCGGAAATTATTTTGAATGTTAAAAATTTGATTGTTCGCCTTGAAAATTGTGACTCTAAGACCGTGATATTAGACGCAAACGGCCCCGGAGAGATAACTGCGGGTCAAATTATGGTGGACAGTGATGTGGAAATTTTGAATCCTGAATTGCTTATTGCCACGCTGGATGATGGTGCAAAATTGCGAATGGAAATTACTTTGGGGCGTGGAATAGGTTACCTTCCGGCGGAACAGAACCGTACGGTTACTAGGGGACTTGGTATAGGCTCGATTCCGATCGACTCTATTTTTACTCCCGTTGTAAAAGCAAATTATGTGGTTGAAAATACGCGCGTAGGTCAAGTTACCGACTACGACAAACTTATATTGGAAGTTTGGACCAATGGTGTGGTTTCTTCTGCGCAAGCTGTTGTTTTAGCCGCTAACGGTCTGATCGAACATTTCGGAATCTTGGCCGATCTTCCTACTGAGTACATCGGTTGCATGAATAAACCCGTCGACCCTCCGGTTTCTCGATTTTTGGAAAATGATTTAAACATTGACGAGCTGGGTTTGTCGGTTAGATCTTATAATTCTTTAAAGCGTTCGGGTGTTAACAAATTGAGTGACCTTATGAATCTTTCTAGGGATGATATTGCAAAGGTTCGGAATTTAGGTAAAAAATCTTATGACGAAGTAATTGAAAAACTTGCTTCATATGGTTACAATTGCGTAGGAGAAGGATCAAGTGAAGATGTTCACGATATTGCCGATGAGCTTGATATGGAAGGTGATGAATAGATGTATGTAAGAAAACTTAATAAAGCAACAGATCACAGGCTTGCTTTGCTTAAGAATTTAGTTAGATTTTTGTTACAAAAAGGTAAGATTCAGACTACTTTTGCACGTGCGAAAGAAGTTGGCGTTTTAACTGAGAAAATTATAACCAAATCTAAATGTAATACTTTGCATAACAGGCGTAACGTGTTAGCTTTTTTGGATGATGAAACGGTCGTTTCTTCGCTTTTTAGCGAAATAGCTCCTAAATTTTCTCAGCGTAATGGCGGATACACTAGGATAAACAAGTTGGGGCCTAGGCGTGGTGATGCTGCCGAAATGGCTTTGATAGAGCTTATGCCTGTGTGAATCATTTTTCATATAGTAGTTTTATTTGTTGGAGGGTTTAAGTGGAACCGATTTCTTATGTGCTTTTAGCATCGACCTTAGCGCTGTTTTTTGCTATCTTTTTATTTGTAAAGACGAAAAAATTTTCGATGGGGGATGAAAAATCGGTTAAAATATCTAATGCGATCCAGAGAGGAGCCGTCGCTTATTTAATGCGTCAATATAAGGTTGTTTCCCTCTTTTTTGGTACGGTTTTTGCTGTTTTGTTTATCTTATCTCTCTTCGGCATAGTAGGTCAGTTTGTGCCATTTGTGTTTTTGTTGGGTGGCTTTCTTTCAGCTTTTTCTGGATACATAGGTATGAAAACTGCCACTATGGCAAACTCGCGTACTGCGGTGGCGGCTTCTCAGAGTCTTAACGCGGGTTTAAGAGTCGCGTTTTCTGCGGGTTCTGTAGTTGGTTTTGTGGTAGTTGGGGTCAGTCTTTTAGGGGTTTCGACTTGGTTTCTCTTCTTGAGGTATTGGTACACGTCGGTTCAAGTTGTTTCAAGTGAATCTGAACTTTTGCGTGTAATAACTTCCAACATGCTTACTTTGGGTATGGGCGTTTCGGTCATGGCGCTTTTTTCAAGAGTCGGAGGAGGAATATTCACTAAAGCTGCCGACGTTGGAGCTGACTTGGTTGGTAAAATTGAGATAGGGATACCAGAAGACGATCCACGCAATCCGGCCGTGATTGCCGACAATGTCGGTGATAATGTAGGTGATGTCGCCGGAATGGGCGCTGATCTTTATGAATCTTATAATGGTGCGATTGTTTCTGCCGCTGCTTTGGCGGTGGCGGGTGGTTTGGGATTTCCGGGTGTTTTATTACCTATGATGTTAGCTTCTGCTGGAGTGATTTTTTCGATTTTTGGTACTTTTTTTGTTCGTACTAAAGAGGGGGCGACTCAAGGTATGCTGCTGGGTTCGCTTCGTAGAGGTACATACGTGAGTTCTGTTTTGATGGTTGTTGGTTCTTACTTTTTAGTGCGATACTTTTTTCCAGATAGAATAGGTTTATTTTGGTCGGTGGTTTCTGGTCTTTTGGCGGGCGTGCTTATCGGATTTGTCACGGAATATTTCACATCGGCAAATTATAAACCAACTCGTAGGCTTGCAAAGGCGTCCGAGACTGGGGCTGGTACCGTTATAATTAGTGGCCTTTCATTAGGGATGCTTTCTACTTTTTGGCCGGTGTTAATTGTGGGCGCTGCGATTTTAGTGAGTTTTTTTTCAGGCGGAGGAAGTCTTTCTTCTTCACGGGGATTTCATTTGGGTCTTTATGGCGTGGCTGTTTCAGCGGTGGGAATGCTTTCTACTCTTGGCATTACACTTTCTACCGACGCATATGGGCCAATTGCCGATAACGCGGGAGGAATCGCTGAAATGGCAGGATTTCCTTCTGAGGTCAGAGAAAGAACCGATGCACTCGATTCGCTCGGTAATACTACTGCTGCGACGGGAAAAGGTTTTGCAATCGGTTCGGCGGCGTTCACTTCTTTGGCGTTGATTGCGTCTTACATTTCGCAGGCGCGTATGGTAGTTCCTGGTTCGAATTTTAATTTGAGGTTGATAAGTCCGCCCGTTATGACGGGGTTGTTCATAGGTGCTGTTTTGCCTTTCTTATTTTCGGCGCTTACCATGGAGGCTGTCGGGAGAGCTGCCATGAGTATTGTTCATGAGGTCCGAAGACAGTTTCAGGATTTACCGGGCTTAATGGATGGTACTGCCGATCCGGATTATGAATCGTGTGTTGATATTTGCGCCAAGGCTTCCTTAAAATTGATGATGGCTCCCGCCGTAATATCGATAATTACTCCAGTTGTCGTGGGTTTCGTTCTTGGGGTGCCCGGAGTTTCAGGTCTGTTGGCTGGCGCTACGATTTCAGGGTTTGCTTTTGCTGTTATGATGGCAAATTCAGGCGGCGCGTGGGATAACGCAAAGAAGTATATAGAAGTAGGAAATTTTGGAGGTAAAGGTTCTGAAAACCATAAGGCGGCAGTTGTAGGAGATACTGTTGGAGATCCGTTTAAAGATACTTCTGGTCCAGCTATCAATATTTTGATAAAATTGATTTCAATGGTAGCTATTGTTTTTGTGGTGCTTGCTGTAAAGTTTCATTTGTTGTAGGCTTAACGCGTACCCCTTAGTTTGGAGAAATTCTAGATTTAGGGTAAATTGTGAGGAGTGTTTTTGATGACTAAGGAAGAAAAAGAGGTAATTGTTGAGCGTTTTGGGCGTCATTCTGGTGATACCGGCTGCTGTGAGGTTCAGGTTGCTTTGTTGACTAAGCGTATAAACGATTTAACTGAGCATCTTAAGATACACAGAAATGATCGTCATTCTCGCAGGGGTCTTTTTGTTATGATTGGTCAGCGTCGTAACTTATTGAATTATTTAATGAAGTGTGGTGTTGAACGTTTCAGGATAGTAACTGAGGCGCTAGGAATTAGAAAGTAGTAGTTTTAGCCGCTTGGATGCTCCTTGCGGTTGTTTTATTTTAATTTTATTACGAATTTTGCCATAATTGCGATCTTAAATTTTTTTGATTCATAATCTGCAGCGGTAATTTTGTTTTAGGAATGGAATTTTTTATTTTTGTTAGTTCTTTTCATTCTAGTTTCCGAAAAAAACTTGAGGGCGATAGCAAGTATTTTGATTTTTTTATATTAGATAAGAAATTTTAATTTTGTTCAAAGATTTTTGAATTTTCTCTAAAAAGTCTGTAAGTTTTTTTGTTTACATTTAATTAAGAGGTTTTAATTTTGTTTAAAGATTTTCGTATTTTTGAAACTCAAATAGCCGGCCGCAAATTTGTTGTTGAAGTCGGTAAAATGGCGAAATTTGCGAATGGTTCATGTTTAGTTCGTTATGGAGAAACAGTTGTTTTGGTAACTGCAACTGCTTCAATTTTACCGCGCGAAGGTATAGATTTTTTCCCTCTTTCAGTTGATTTTGAAGAAAAGCTTTACTCGGTCGGCAAAATTCCAGGTTCTTTTCTTAAAAGAGAAGGTAAGCCCTCTGAAAAAGCTATTCTTTCTTCACGTGCTATCGACCGTTCTTTGCGCCCTTTATTTTCTAATTTTATTCGTAGAGATGTTTCCATTGTATGTACTGTGGTTTCAGTTGACGAGGATTGTTCCGCGGAGGTAACTGCACTCATTGGGGCCTCGATTGCTCTGAGTATTTCGGATATCCCATGGAACGGCCCTACGGCAGGGGTTTGTGTAGGGTTAATTGGTGAAAATATAATAATAAATCCAACCGCTTTGCAATTTAAAACGTCGCGCTTAGATCTTAAAGTTGCTTCTACTGCTGAGAAAGTTCTAATGTTAGAAGCTGGGGCGGATTGTGTCCCTGAAGATGTCGTTTTCAAAGCAATAGTTAAGGGTCATGAGGCAAATCAAAAAATTGTAGATTTTATACAAAAAATTCAAAACGAAGTAGGGAAATCTAAGAAAAATTTTGGCATACTTGAAAGCGGAGATCTTAAGATTGTTGAAGAAATTAAGAAAATATCCTTTTCTGAACTTGAAGCTGCTCTTAAAACCTCTGATAAAAATGTTCGAGACGAGAATTTATTTAGAGTTTATCAGAAGGTTGCTTCTGAATTCTTAGAAAAATTTCCTGAAAGTGATATTAAGTTAGAAGATGTTCTTTATAAATTCCAGAAAGATATAGTCAGAAGTTGGCTGATAGATAAGCATCAACGTGTTGACGGTCGCAGTCTAGATGAAATTAGAGATTTAAGTGCTGAGGTTGGATTTCTTCCGCGCGCTCACGGTTCGAGTTTATTTACCCGTGGTGAAACTCAAGTAATTACAGCGGCAACCCTTGGTCCGATGAGTGATAACCAAAAGATTGATGATCTTTCTGATGAAGAAACTAAGCGTTATATGCATCATTACAATTTTCCTTCATTTTCAGTTGGCGAGACTCGGCCAAGCAGGGGTCCTGGCCGGCGTGAGATTGGTCACGGAGCGCTTGCGGAGCGTGCACTTGAACCGGTTCTACCGAGTGTTGAAAAATTTCCTTATTCTATTCGTCTTGTTTCGGAAGTTCTTTCCTCTTGTGGTTCTACCTCCCAGGGAGCCGTTTGTGCTTCAACCTTAGCGCTTATGGATGCAGGAGTCCCCATCAAGGAGCCTGTTGCCGGAATTTCGTGCGGTTTGGTTACAGTTGGAAATCGTTGGGTGACTTTTGTGGACATACAAGGAATTGAAGATTTTTTTGGTGACATGGATTTTAAGGTCGCTGGCACTCGAAACGGTATTACTGCTATTCAAATGGATTTGAAGATTGATGGTTTGACTCATGAAATAATAGAAGATGCACTATCCAAAACACGTTTGGCGCGTGTCAAAATTTTAGAAGACGTTATTGATAAAACGTTGTCTGAGCCTCGTAAGGAGCTTTCTAAATATGCCCCAAAGGTTCTTTCGATTTCAGTTCCGGTTGAAAAGATACGGGAAGTGATAGGAGCAGGGGGCAGGGTGGTTCAGGCTATTTCTACGGAAAAAAATGTAAAAATAGACATTCAGGATGACGGAAGGATATTTGTAATGTCTTCAGATATTAAAAACTGTCAAGACGCTGTGGAAGTTATTAGGATGATAATTAAAAATCTTGTGCCTGGTGATGTGTTAACAGGAAAGGTCACAAAAATTATGGATTTCGGTGTCTTTGTTGAGTTTGCTCCGGGTCGTGAGGGTATGTGTCATATTTCAAAGCTTTCGAATACTCATATTTCACAGATATCAGATTTTCTTAGAGTGGGCGATGTAATTTCTGTAATTGTTATGGAAGTAGATAGTAAAGGCCGCATTAATTTACGTTGTATTACTCCGTTGAGCAAACGATATTAGATTTCATCAAAATTTAGGTATTGCTAAAAATAGGTGCATTCGTTCATATCGGGCTCATTTTCATATAACGCCGATTTAATCTCGCTTTCTCACGTTTTGAAATAGAGTTGGTACAGATATTTGCAGTAGGATTTGTGAAAAGAGGTTTTTATGAATTATTTTCAGACAAATTTTAATGATCTTAAAGATGAATTAGAAACTCAATTAAAAACTTGTAAAAAGTTTAGCGAGGGACTTTTTTTAGACATTTCTCGCGGCAAGCCTTCACAAGCACAGCTGGATCTTTCTTCTGCTTTGCTAGATGTTGGGCATAAAAATTTAGAAAATAACATCCCAGATGTCAGAAATTATGGTAATCTTGAAGGAATTCCAGAAGCTCAAAAATTGATGGCTATTTTGATTGGATGCC
The DNA here is from genome assembly GCA_031275995.1 of Oscillospiraceae bacterium. Lineage (GTDB taxonomy): Bacteria > Bacillota > Clostridia > Oscillospirales > Acutalibacteraceae > Improbicoccus. The sequence continues at coordinate 81,286 of JAISNY010000016.1, forward strand.
AACAAGAAGATGTTATAATTGGAGGAAATTCAAGCTTAAGCTTAATGTTCGACGTGATTTCATGTTTTTTTATTCATGGAATCGACGGTAATCCTTGGTGTAATCAAAAGATCAAATTTTTGTGTCCTTCTCCCGGTTACGATCGACATTTTTCTATTTGTGAATATTTTGGAATTGAAATGATTCCGATTAAAGTGAATGATGACGGTCCGGATATCGAAAGAATTAAGAATCTCGTTAAAAATGATCAGAATATCAAAGGAATTTGGTGTGTTCCCAAATACTCTAATCCCAGCGGAATAATTTATTCGGACCATGTTGTAAAAGAACTTGCTAATCTTAGCCCTGCTGCTTCGGATTTTAGAATCTTTTGGGATAATGCGTATTCGGTTCATGATTTAATGGAACCAAGCGATCTCTTTGATATTTTTTACGAAATCTCAAAAAACCAAAAAAACGAATTGGTTATTGCTTTTTCTTCAATGTCAAAAGTTACCTTCGCTGGTAGTGGAATTTCAGCTCTCGCATGCCGTGGAAAAAATTTAGAACTACTAAAAAAATATTATTCCTTTAAAACTATTGGTTTTGATAAAATTAATCAACTACGGCATGTTAAGTTCTTTGGCAAAGATAAAAATTTTAAACAAAATTTGAAATTACACATGAGGAAACATGCCGAAATTTTAAGACCTAAATTTAATTTGGTTCACGAAGTTTTGGAATTCAATTTCAAAAACAACCCAATAATTTCTTGGTCAAAACCGGGAGGAGGGTACTTCATATGCGTGAACACATTTGGAAGTGCCAAAAGAGTAGTCGATTTATGCGCTGAAAACGGACTAAAACTCACTCCAGCGGGAGTGATGTTCCCATACGGAATTGACCTGGAAGACTCTACCATCAGGATAGCTCCGTCTTATTCTTCTTTAGAAGAACTCAAAAAAGCTCTCGAAATATTTTGCGCATGTGTAAAAATTTCGGCACTAGAAAAACTATTAAAAATGAGGCGCTAATGAAGGGTTTGGCTTCATTTCATTGGCTACAAAAAGCATTTCATATTAAGCCAAGGCAAGGGTGTTTTTACCAGTGTCACATTAACGGCATTTGTACTTATAAAGAATGTGAATGGAGGTATAGGAATGATGAAAAAACTTTAATTGCCAGTTTATTCAGTGTTATCAAGGCGTACAAGATTTTTTGTCTAGATCCATGGGGTTTGCAATTTATTGGCTTACAATACACAATGATTAGGCTGTCGTTTTATATTCGGTAAAGACTCTTGGAGATTTCTCAAATTTAAAATAAGGCTGGTTTCAAGATGAGTTTTATAAAAAATTTGGAAAAAGAAATAGCCCTTTGCTTACTTGATATTGGAGCGGTGTTTTTGAATCCAAATGAACCGTTCGTTTGGGCCAGCGGAATTAAATCGCCAATTTATTGCGATAATCGTTTGATTCTCTCATTTCCTGCAGAAAGAAATAAAATTGAAAAAGCGTTAGCAAGTATGGTTCGTCGGGAGTACCCTCAATGCGATTTTGTTGCGGGTACGAGTACCGCAGGCATAGCTCATGCTGCACTTTTAGCCGATTTGCTTTATCTTCCAATGGTTTACGTACGCGGTTCGTCGAAAGATCACGGTCGTAAAAGTAAAATTGAAGGGACTTTTACACCAAATTCGAAAGCGGTAGTAATAGAAGATTTGATTTCTACTGCTAGTTCGGCGGTTGAAGTAGTCAGGGTATTGCGCGATTCCAAAGTAGATGTCCTTGGAATCGCTTCTATCTTTACTTACAATTTACGTAAAGGATTTGAAACTCTCAGCCAAAATCATGTTAAAAACGTTTCACTCACGAATTACGATTCTCTGATTGAACTGGCGCTTGATTGCAAGAAAATTTCTCCTCATGAATTTGAACTCTTAGTCAAGTTCAAAGAAAATCCGGAGCTTTGGAGTAAAGAAATTTAAGTTTTTTTACTAAATTTTGTGATCCTGAGAAAAATTACGTTTGGTTATTTTTTTTCGTATAAGGCAGTGCTAAATATGGATATGTTCCAAAGATTTACGATAAGCAAACAACAGAACAGAATTAGAAATCATTGAAAAAGATTTTGAAACAGAGTAGAATTTTCTTGCAAAACGAGCAATATAATGACGCAAAAGAGGATTGTCCTTTCAACAGTAAAAGTATGAGCTTTGCCGATTACATGTTTTGCCGGATCAGTTAAGTTGTATGACTCCCAACCGTCTGTGGCATAAATGTGAGCAATTTTTTGTGAAAGTTTTTC
>JAISNY010000031.1 GCA_031275995.1 Oscillospiraceae bacterium
CTTATAGTTGCAATCTGGTCATTCGGATCGTTAGCTTTACAATTTTTTAAATCTTCTATCGTTGCAAAATTACGATTAAATCTTTCAAAATCCTCGAATCCACTTTCGCCTGAGCGATTCACGGTACTGCGACTCTCCGCTTTGCTTTTGGATTTCGCACGATCTATTGAGAATTGATCATCGCCCAAAAAACCAGCATTTCTAGACCCAGCCTGATTTTGAGCTTGACCTATTCTACTCTACTCTTTGGTACAACCCCCCCTGCAAAAACTGTCGGTGCCGAAAAGGCCATCCCGAGAGCTAAAAAAACTGAAAAACAACTCTTTAATACTCTGTTAACTATCATACTTAAACTCACCACCTTTAGGCATATTAAACACCTTTTTTAGAATGCTGCTTCGATTTTAGACTAAAACCAACAAAATTACAAGTTATTTTAAAATTTAATGGCTATTTATTACATATTCCAACAATTAAGGCCCTAATTTACTTTTGAACAAAATAATTGCCGGGTAAAAATTAAAGCTGCGCCGCTGAAAATTTTCAGCAAGCGCAAGCTTTTTTAGTTAAATTATCTGATTTTTTTGACAATTATATAAGTTTTATTAGCTCTATTATGGCCTCTTCTATTAAATATTTTGAATTTATATTGGTAGTTTTTATTAATAAGTCTAATTGAGTTAATTTTTTTATAAGCTTTTCAAGTTCGGCGTCTGATAGATTTTTAAAATACCTGCAAGAGTTCTTAAGCCGAAATTCTTTACCTTTATATCCTAAAATTTCGACAGCATCGTCAAGGCAAATTCCATTTTCTTTTATGATGCGTGCTTTATAGGAATCTACGACAAGAGTTGAAATAATTGCCAGTATGCTTATTGTGTTTTCGTTTTTTTCAGTTATCAAATAATCCAGCATTTTAAATGTTTTTGAATAATTTTTAGAAATTATGGATTTGTTTATTTCAAATGTGTTGTATTCCGGTGAATTCATATCGGAAAGGGTTTTTATGTCAGTTTCGGTTATCTCACTATTTTTTGAAAAGAAACTTAGTTTTACAAAGTTATTTTTTAATTCTTCCAGGTTATTTCCGCAGATTTTTATGAAAAGTTTTACATTGTTGTAAGAAATGATTTTTCCTGATTTTTGTGCCCAAATCAATATATGTTTTTCAATGGAAGGATCAGATTTTTTCCAAAAATTGGTTGCGCTGCCAATTTCAGAGATCTTTTCCAAAAAAATTTTAAATTTTGAATTATTTGAATCTTCTTTTTCGCAGAGAAACTCAAATATTAAGGTTGTAAACTCAGCGACATCGGAAATCAATTTGTAAAAATTTTCTAGAAATTCTGTATTTAGAAAAAACGGTTGCTTAGTCTTTATAATTAAAATTTTAGTTTCAGAAATCACGGGTGGAGTTTGATAAAATAAAGATAATTTTTCGAAATTAATTTCTTCTTCATCAAAAATCATAAAATCAAAAGCATTTTTGTTTTGATTAAGTAATTTATCTACAATTAATTTTTCGAAACATTTTATTAAATAACCATTGTCTCCATAGAAAAAATAAAATCTGGCCGTCTTGGAATTGTCGATGTTTTTTTTAAGAATTTTGTAATCAACGTTCACAGTCATATCCTTCTTCCGATAATGTTTTTGTTTGACTTTACGTCTACATCAATTATAATATCACAATTCGTTCCATCTATCACATTGAGCCGTTTTAGTTTTTCACTATTGATTTTTGAAAAGTAACTATTGTTTGCTAAAATTGAATATTTAGATTTTATTAAATCAAAGTTTTGAGGTATATAAAATAGTATAGAAATTTCAGGGGATTTTAAAATATCTGGTAAAAATTTTACATTTCCGCCATCTGGGAACGCAACTAAATTTGTGTTTCCAATACTAAGTTTTAAAAAACGTTTCCCGTTGTTTTGAAAGATAAAAAGTTTTATATTTTCATTTTGAAAAATGAAGTCTTCATTGCCTGGAAATAAATATGTAATATTTTGATTTTTGTAGTTATAAAATGTATCACTTTTCGACCCGATAACTAACAATTCAGGATAATTTAAGCTTCGCAAATAACTAAGATTTTTGGATCGATTTCCATCAAAAGGCAAAACAACAGCTTTTTTCCCTTTCGAAATAACCATCGATCGTTCACCGGTTTTATGCAGAATAGCTATTCTAATTTTATTTCTTTCATAATTTTGACTTGAAATTGTAGCGGAAGTAAGCATTATGTAGGAAATGCATGAAATCTTCAATCGAAATTTGTGGTTTTCATCAAAGAATAAATAAAACGAAAACAACATAAGATTAAACGAAATCCATAACGGAATGTATTTGTATTCTAGATTTAAAGAGATAAACGGAATATTTTCAGTTTTTTCTGCTAATAAAATTATTTTATTCACTATTAAGTCTGTTAATTTCGGCCAAAAAGTAATATTCATTAAAGATTTGAAAAACAATGAAATTATAATTAAATTAATGAAAATTTCTAGTAATAATGATGCGAAAGCGTTAATTAATATAAAAATTAACGACATTCTTTTGAAAATAATGGCAATCAATGGTAAGGTAAATAGTGTTGCTGAAATCGAAATTGATATATTTGAAATTAAAAAATTAATGAATTTGTTTTTATTTCCTAAGATTTTTGTTAAAAAACATTCAATCTTTTTTGAAAAGGTTATTATTCCCAGAACTGAAAGCGAAGAAAGCCAGAGACCAATGCTAAAACAGCTGTTTGGAGAAATTAAGAGTATTAAAAAAATTGAGATTCCTAAAGAGTTTAATGCGTCGTATTCTCTAAAAATTGATTTTGAAATTAGATAAATTATGACCATTATACCGGCTCTTGTAGCGGAAGGTGCAAAACCTGTGAGACAAACAAAAATAAAAACACAAAATGCAGTTAATGAATTCGAAACTACCCTGTTAATTTTTAGAAACCTTAAAAAAATATAACAGCTTTGCGCTAAAATAGAAATATGTGTGCCTGAAACTGCTAAAAGGTGTGAAATTCCCAAACTTGCAAAACTTTCCCTGATATCCTGATTTATGTCGTGCTTTCTTGCAAGCCAAACCGCGCAGATAAAATTTGCGGCTTTTGGGCTAAAAGTCTGTCTGATTTTCTCAATTAAACAATTTCTGAATTTTGAAATATGTTTAAAAGGCTGAAAAAAATTATGATTTTTGATTATAAAAATATCTTTATAACTATAAACATATCCAACTGAATAAATCTCGTTTGAACGTCTATTAACACTTGAGGTTTTCTCCAAAACATGCACCGAAGCGGTAAGTTCGTCGCCTAGCTCAACTTCAAGAGGATTTTTTGTGATTAGCTCCATCTTGAATCTGGGTAAATGGTCCATTCCATCTATGTGATTAATTTTAACTGTATAGTGAAATTTTTCAGAGGCGTTTAAAAAATCTTCAACAACGATGCCACTTATACTTAAATCCTTTCCATAGATAGCGTTCAGAGGGATTTCCTTAAACAATAAATTAATAAAATAAATGCAAATTGCGCTAAAACATGAAAGAAATGTTAATAAAAATGTGCTTTCTTTCTTTATGGTTCCAAAAAATATCGAGAGAAACAAAAATAACGTTAATATTAAAACTTTTACTAAATTTGAACAAAAGCTGATAAATGTTAAAACAAAAATAAAACTGAACCCAATAACCAAAAACGGACGTCTCACACGAAATAACTCAGCATGGTGGCCAGCCAAGTTGACGCCCTCCTAAAATATGGAAATGTAAATGCTCTACGCTCTGGAGTGCGTCTTCGCCGTTGTTGTTCACAACTCTAAAACCATTTTCACAAATATCCATCGAAATTTTGGGTATGTTTTCAAAAATTTTTGAAATATAATGACTATTATTTTTATCCACTTCAAACAAAGATGTAATATGAATTTTAGGAACAATTAATAAATGTACCGGAGAAACCGGTTTTAGATCCTTAAAACATAATGTCAAATCATCTTCAAAAATAATTTCAGATTTAATCTCTTTTTGTATGATCTTACAGAAAATGCAATCCATTTATACACCTCAGATGATGAATCTATAATAAGATATTTTACAATACAAACGATAAAATTGAAAGTTTTTTTGTGTATTGGCATTGCTAAATCAATATACTTTTTATACATAAACAGCAAAACAAAGCTTTCCATCATTGCCAAACTTTTGGATCAACAGTATGTTTTTCTCGCGAATCTTGCCAAATAATGGCGCAAAAGACGATTAATTCGTTCAACTGTGTAAGTTTGTGCTTTCCCGGCAATATGTTTAGATAGATCAATTACATTATATTTTAACAGATGCATATTGCCAAAAGAATAAAGGCATAGTCTTGATTTTAAAATTTAATTTCATAACCACTAAAAATTCTCCGGATAATTTAATGTATAATTAATAATAATACGTCAAATTTACTTTTCTGTTTTTTGATGGTTTGTTAATTATTTGAAATTTATTTTACTATTTCATCTTTTCACTTTCAATCGTATTAAAGTACTTCATAAAAACATTTAACTCTAGTACAATCATACTCCCTGGAGTATCGAGCACCTTTACTTTTAATTTACCATTTGCACCTCGTTCATAATCCTGTGAAAATTTTGCGCTTGGATTTCTTAAAGTGATTGTTATATATTCTTTCCCGTTATAAATTTTGGGGCCAGCATCTACTACTGAATATGAATGATGCCTTTATATTCCATGAGGACGACTTTCTATTTCAGAATCATTAATTACTGTGACAGCTAAACCTCTTTCTAGTTTTTTCTTTATATTACCATATGTGTCTAAAGCAAACTTATTATACTTCCCTTGCGCCGTAATAAAATAATCAATAGCAAAATTACGGTTCCCATGTTCATCCCGTGTTATAGTAATAATTCCTTCAAGAATTTCTTCTTCTCTAGGTTCAAATTTAAATGTTGCTTGCTTTTTGTTATCGCAGACATAACAAAAGAAGAACACCCACCATCAACAGCTTGGGCATAAATAGCATTAAAACCTCTATCATCTGCTTCTATAAATTTTTCATTAGTTATTATTAACCTCGCCATTCATTGAGCCAAAATTTACTCTCTGGAAGTGTGCCTGGGGTCCGTGCGTGCTGAATCAACGGCTACATTTTCAGGATTACTTGTATATTGCAAAAGCTTTTTCAATAAATTTAACCCATAATGCTTCTCCTTTTGCAAACAGATCATCACCGTTGTCATCTTTTTATTTGTCTGTATAATTTATAAAATTTAAACCACTGCTTTATTTTCGCTACCAAGAATTCCTTTTATTTTTCTAATAACCGTATTTTTTACTGAATCTCGTATTGTCTCAAAATAAGATCTTGGGTCGGTTCCATTTGGGTTCGATGATAAAAACTTTTTCAATGCCAAAAAAGCAGAAAGACGGAGGTCTGTGTCAATGTTCATTTTGCATATGGCGGTTTTTGCCGCTTTTTTAAGCATCCCTTCAGGAACGCCTTTTGCATTGCGTAAGTCTGTTCCATAATCCAGAAGCTGAGAAATAATGTTTTGATCAACGCTCGATGCTCCATGAAGAACTAATGGAAAATCAGGAATCATATTCCTGATTTTTTCAATTATATCAAAACGTAAAAATGGTTGTACTTTATTTTTAAATTTGTAAGCTCCGTGACTTGTGCCAACGGCTACAGCAAGTGAATTGATCTTAGTTTTTAAAATAAATTCGCACGCTTGCTCCGGATCTGTGTAATTTGAATCGTTTTTGTGATTTTCATAACTTACAAGCTGACCTAACTCTGCCTCGACGCTTACATTTTTCTCTTGAGCATATTCAACAACTTGTTGAGTTATTTGTATGTTTTCTGAAATAGGGAGATGCGAAGCATCAATCATAACAGAAGTGAAACCATTATCTATGCATTCTTTGCATAGTTCTAATGAATTACCGTGATCTAAGTGAAGCGCAGCTTCAATACCAGTTTCTTCAACTGCGATTTTAACAATTTCTGATAAAAATTTACGTCCTGCGTATCTTTTAGCACCAGCGGAAATTTGAAAAATCACAGGAGATTTTGTTTCGAAACACGCCTTAGAAATTCCTTGAATGAGTTCCATATTGCATACGTTAAAAGCTCCAATAGCATATTTTTGTTCATTTGCTCTTCGGAACATCGCGTTAGTGTTTGCTAAACTCATCAAAATTCACCCAAATTTTATATTCTTTATTTATTCTACATTGTTTCAGAAATTTAGCAAATTAATTTTTTCAATTAAAAGCTGTAGACTAACAAAAAACCTCGTATGCCTGATAAATTGGCAACTAAAATTTTTTTCATCTTGTTAGTCTAACATCTTTAAAATTATACGATTAAACGAATGAATTGTCTTTTACGCCAAGTTTCGAGACAATCAAGAGCTCAGTTTGTTATTTATAAGTGCAAGTATATTTATGAATAAAGTGATGTTTCATTTTTCTAATTTGGACAAAAATACTCAATAAAATCGAATGTTTTTTGTAAATTTCTTGAAAAAATGTATAATGTTTTATACCTTAATACCAATACCTAGGAGTATGGAGGTGTAACCATGAAACCTATAACTGTTCCCAGCGTAATAAAAGTACAGTCTCAAATTAAAAAAGAATTTGAAAGTAATAGAGAAGCTTTGTCAGATTTTATATCGACGAGCACGATAAAGGCAATGTCAGATTTTATTGGCTGTAGAATTGCGGGTCCAGGCGGCTTATACTTATGCAGTCCTTCAGGTAATCTTAATAGAAAATCATTTGTTCTTCGCGTACTAAATGAAATTTTGATTGGGCGGCGTAGTGGTTATAGTGAAGTTATTAATTTTGTGATAAAAATTCGAAATAAAGTTAGATGTATAGTTAAAATAGACATTCAAGGTTTAAGAGAGGCTTACAAATATATTGAGAGAAATGTACATGATGTTTCAAAAATTTCAACTAATATAGTAGAGTCCACAATTATTGATTTGATGATTTATCTACATGATTTGCTTTATTTGGAGTATAATTATTTGAGAACAACAATCGTATCTGACGATGAAATATCAGTACCAGATGGAACTAGCTATATTGAAGTAGACGAGTTTGGTGAGCTGTTTCCCAATAATGGCAATCCCCAATTTTATGAAGTTGTGCAAGGCAAAGGAGGAGATTGTTATTTGCTTTCAGCACTTTCTTCATTAGCGATAAATAGCCCTGAATCTATTAAAGAATGTTTTTTAAATAAGGAGAGCTTTAAAGAAGATAAAGATGTTCGTTTTAGATTTTACAGGGTAATGCTTGGTCAAAGCGATACTGATGACGAAGGTGTGGTTAAAATGACCGTGACACCTGTTTCGCCAGTAATTATAAACGTTCCAAAAACTTCCCTTAGGTATTCTTACAATGGTAAGGATGTCTATGCACAAGGAGAAGCATTATGGGTTAAATTTATTGAAAAAGCTTTTGCAATATACAAAAGTATTCATGGAAGTGTAATTGTTCAGCCACCATCAAACAAATTTTCAAATGATATACTTTCAAAATGGAGAAGACCAACTGCTGATAAGTTTAGATCTGATAATATTGGTGGTGGGTTTAGTTCTATTGTTATATCTGCGATAACTAAAAAGCGAACAACATTAAGATTTAAACCTAGAATTCCTCGCGATAAAAATGATAAAAGTGTTAAAAAATTTAGTGGGGCGTATAGTCCTTCTGCTAAAGCCACATATGATTACATAGTGAGAAAACTAGAAAAAAATTTAGCTGTCACAGCAATGACTGGTGTTATGTCTGAGGTGAGACGAAAAAAATATGCAGCTAGAGGGAGATTCTCTCCGCATGTATATGCAGTATTAGCTGCTGGCGAAAAAGATTATGACGGGAAATGTTATAAAACAATCACTTTAAGAAATCCACACGCAACAGTTTCAACAGATTATCTACGAGGTGCAAATGGTAAATTTAAAGTAAATGTGCTCGATGCTACAGGAGGTATGATTGTACTAGAGCTAAATGATTTTATGAAGCACTTTACTATGATTGAGAGTGAAAAGATGAAATAGCAAAATCAATTTTAATCAAACCTGCGGTTTCAATTGCTATTCCACATTATGTAAACGTGGTAACGTGGTAGTAAGATTTTTATATTTTAGTAAAATTTTTATAAAATAATAAATCGTATTGTTAATTTTTTTTTTGCGGTCTTGAAATTTTTTATTTTTCCTGATATATATGTATATAATAATATATTGAGTTGATTTTTTACTATATGAGGGGTGTCTTATGGGAGCGTTTGAGGATTTCCTAGTTAAAACCAAGACAGCGTTGGGCGTTATGGGGGGGAAGGCCGGGCAGTTTATTGATATTTCCAAAATTAGAATTGACATTGCCGAGGCAGAATCTTCTCAGCGGAAAGAATTTGAAAAGTTAGGCAGGTTGGTTTATCATTTTCGGAAGAGTGGAAATGAAAACGAAGATGCTATTGCGGATGAGGTTGCAAAGATTGAGACTTTTAACGAAAAAATAGAGGAACTTCGAAGTGAAATTGATGAGCGTAAAAATAAGGTTGTTTGTAAATCTTGCAAAAACAAAAATGATAAGGATTCATTTTTTTGCGCAAAATGCGGTGACCGAATTGATGATTCTGGCGAGGAGGGAAAACGATCTAACGGTGATTCAGGTGATTCAAATGATCATAACGAGTCTAGTGATTCCAGTGAAGGATCTTCGTTTGGAACCGAAAGCTCTGGATTTAAGTCCGATTCATGATCAGAAGCTTTCTAATGTTCCATTGTGCGCCTGTAGAAACTTACGTATATTCGGAGTTTTATGTTGAAATCCAAACCGATTTGGTTTGGATTTTTTGAGTTCTTGAGATTCAGATTATTTATATTCGAAAATTATAAAATAGTCTTCAAGTGAATCACTAAAACATGACTCATCCAGAGCAATCTCTTGCAATTTTTACAAAAATTTCTTTGTTTACCTCTTAATAAAACCACATTATCACATTATGTAGTTGGTTTTGCTAAAAACGGTGAAAGACTTGTTGGGCAGGTTGCCAATCACCAGGCGCCAGGCGATAACAAATCCTGACCGTACCGTTATTTCAATCAAGCGCGAGATGGGAACTAACTACAAGGTAAACATAGACGGAAAAGTCTAAACTCCTCAGGAAATTTCAGCAACCATTCTTCAAAAACTCCATGTTAAAGAAAAATCCCCGGTTTGTATGTCAAATATTGTAAATTGACTATTTTTGTTTTTTTTGTAAAATCTTATGAGGTTAACAGCCGATTTTAAGATGGTGCGTTTATGAAATTTTTTTTGTTTTTGGTCGCCGTGTTTTTGGTTTATCTTTTTTGCCGCTGGTATTACCGAAAAAAAGCCGAGAGGGTAGAGGCGGAGCGTTGGAGAATAAATTCTGACTTGGTTCATGATTTAAAGCTTCCTCTTACCGTTATTGTTGGTTTCGTTGAGTTGCTTAAAAGCACTAATTTTAGTGAAGAATCAAGGTTTGAGTATCTTGACCTTATCGATTATGAAATAAACCGTATGCAGCGCATGATAAGTGAGATTCTTGCGGGCAAAAAAAATATCAAGTCTGATGAAAAAACTTACAGTTTGCTTACTAAATTGCGAGGCATATTGTCGCTTGGCGATTTTGACAGATTTTCCGGCAAAGATTTATTGGTTTCAGGTGCTCAAACCAATTGCACTGAAAATTTAAAGACTATTTGTAAAAGTTTTGTTATATCTCTTGAACATAGAAACATTAGTTTAGAAACTGATATTCAAGATAACTTGTTTGCTTCTATTGATGGTAACCAATTTTGGAGAGCAGTTTCCAATATTTTGGAAAACGCCATTAAATACAACAGCGAAGGAGGCAAAATAAAACTTTCAGCTTACGCCGAAGGTAAATTTGTAATCGTCAGCGTGGCTGACACAGGAGTTGGAATTTCTCCGAAAAACACATCCAAAGTTTTTATGAGAGGATTCAGAGAAGATAAATCCGAAGCGAAGGGATTTGGGCTTGGACTTGCGTCAGTTCGGGAAATATTGACGTCTAATGGAGGAAAAATCAAGCTCGAAAGCGAACCTGGAAAGGGTAGTAATTTCACAATTTATTTACGTAAGATAATAAAAAGCGATAAATCATAATTAAAATTTTTATAAGGAGGTGCCTGTGGAACTAATAGTAAGTGAGTTGCTTGATTTGAATCAAACAATTGGTGCTGATGTCTTCACCAATAGGTTTTATCTTTGGGATATTCTTCCTGAATTGAGTGATTTTATAATGACTCTGGGGAGTAGCCTTCCAAATGACAAATATGAGATTCTCAAAGATGGTGTTTGGGCTGCGCGTACCGCTTTTATAGACAGTCATTGTAGAATCGAGCCTCCTACAATAATAGATGAAGGCGCCCAAATAAGGTTTGGAGCGTTCATACGTGGTTCTGTTATTGTTGGAAAGAACTCCGTCGTTGGGAATTCGACCGAACTCAAAAACTGTATTTTGTTTAATAAAGTGCAGGTTCCACATTTCAATTATGTGGGTGATTCTGTACTCGGATTTAGCTCGCATTTAGGTGCCGGGGCAATTATCTCCAATGTGCGTTCTGACAAAAAAAGTATAGTCGTCACTGATGGAACGAAAAAAATTGAGACTAATATGAAAAAATTCGGCGCTATTTTAGGTGATTTTGTTGAAGTTGGTTGTAATGCAGTTATCAATCCGGGGACGATAATCGGTAGAAACAGCATTATTTATCCTCTTTCGATGGTGCGTGGTAAAATTGATAAATGGAAAATTCACAAAAATAACGGGCAAATCGTACCTAAGATTCCTTGAATTGGCGATAAAAATATTCGAAGTCTGAATATATTGGCTTATTTAGAACGTTTGACGTTAAATTTTTTATTCTGGGTTTGGCAGCTCATATCGGTTTTTCTTTAGAGAACACCAGGCTTTCGAAGTGAAACATCTAATTAAAAATTATAAACATCCGATAGTCAGATTCTTAATTTTATAAGGGTGCTTCTTGACCTTTTTTGAAATTTATAACTTCACTGGAATCCGCATCCATAATGGTTTTGATTTTTCATTTATCGCTGTTTTGGATTATTTAAATTTGAGGGTTGAGGTACTATTAAACACTTTTAGTGTTTTAGACTAAAAATTTCAAAAAAACTTGACTTTTTTATTCATATCATGCAAAATACTTCCATTATGGATTAAATGATAAAAGGGGGGAGTTTAAGTATGATAGTTAACAGAGTGTTAAAGAGTTGTTTTTCAGTTTTTTTAGCTCTCGGGATGGCCTTTTCGGCACCGACAGTTTTTGCAGGGGGGGTACCAAAGAGTAGAATAGGTCAAGGTCAAGCTCAAAATCAGGCTGGGTCTAGAAATGCTGGTTTTTTGGGCGATGATCAATTACTCAATAGGCCTGTTGCGGAATCCAGAAGCAAACAGAGTCGCGGTACCGTCAATCGCTCAGGCGAAAGTGGATTCGAGGATTTTGAAAGATTTAATCGTAATTTTGCAACGATAGAAGATTTAAAAAATTGTAAAGCTAACGATCCGAATGACCAGATTGCAACTATAAG
>JAISNY010000030.1 GCA_031275995.1 Oscillospiraceae bacterium
GTTTCATTTTTTCAGTAATAAGTTAGTGTAAAAGATAAAAAAGTATTACTTTTGTATCGCGAAAAATAAAAGAATGAATATAAAGAATATATAAAAGCGTATGAGTTTAGAGACTGTACTTCAAATAGGAAAAGCATTTCGAAATTCAGAAAATAATCTGAAATATTTTAAATATGTGGAGCCCTGTCCGAAAGATAAAGACGGTAATATGCCTGTCTGCATTACAATCCCAGTCAATCCTGATTTTAGTTTTGATTGGGATAATGTTACTTTTACACCTGAAAATAAAAGAGATAAACTCTATTATTTAAAATTTAAAACTTCAGATAGCGACGGACTGGTAAAATATGTTTTTGGTGATATTTACTATGAAAAAAAAGGAAAATTGAAAAGAGATGGTTCTGTTGAAACAAGTGAAGGAGGATATTACCGATTAGAAAATCTCAATCATTCAAATGCAGCATATCGTCCAAGTTCTTTTAATAGAGGCAATGCTGATTATGAAAATATAATTCAAGATATTGAAAAACAAACTGTAATTGAAAAATTTCATTACACGTTAAAAGAGAATCTAATTTATATAGAGCGAATTTTAAAATATATTCCGGCATTTGTTTATTTTGTCGAAAATGAATGTAATACCGGTATAACAGATTATCTTAATGATGAAGAAAATTTATATTTGACAACAATATCTCAAAATCACAAAGAAATATCGGCTGCAAATTTAAGAATTTTAGGCATTACCACTGAATTATCGTCATTTGACAGTCCTCAAAAAACGAGGCTGTTTGATTTAACGAATGCTTCAATATTTATTCATTTTGAATTTTTCGAACAAAAACATTGGTATCAATTTCCCGACGAGATGGATATACTTAACCGAAAAATCCTTACAGAGTTTGTAGACAGAGGACCACATGGTGTAGCGTTAAAAAAGACTTTATACAAAACTTTATGTTCAGGTGATAAAAAGAACGATATTCAATTTCCGGGCTTTGATATTAACAAAAAGTATAAATCAAAAGAATTTCAAGACAATGAACTGCAAGATTTATTTTACGCTCTTGATTATACAAACAAAGGAAAACAAATACAGGGGACTGACATCAAATTAATTGTGTTGCCAAGAGGAGAAAACCTGACTGTTGATGATTATGAAACATTTCGTTCTAAAAAAGATGAAGACAGAATTGTTGATGCAAATCAAGATACAATACAAAAATCGCCTGATATTTTGTTCGACTTTTTTTATAATACTAATAGAAAAATTACTTCTTTTGATTTAATTTTCTGCAAAAAGGGAGGACAAACTTCTCCGGACAGAGATTTAATAGAAATTTCAGGAATAGAAAAAAGCAAACTGCGATTGATAATAGAACGAATAAATAAGATAGCCGAAGAAATAGAAACAGATCGAAAAAGATTTTTTAATACCGAAAAAGACCTTTTTCCATTGAAAATAGACTATGCTTTTCGGGGAATTTTAGGGGACCCTCGAAGTGATACTAAAACGGGAAAAATATCATATCACCCGAACCCTAAATACCAGTCACATTTATTAAAAATATTACCTCTCATTTATACTGAAAATTATCATAATGACAATGTTCTTCTACCTGCTTTTGTTCAAAATGTAGAATTTAGCATCAGAGCAGGAGACAGTAAATACAATTTACTTAAATACGATTTAAAATTCTTGTTTTCAATACAAAATAATAAAAATAACAGATATATGGAAATTACAGCATCTATAAGCTATCAGATTGGTTATATGCTAGGAGAATTAGCAAAAAATCTCAGGACAGAAATTAATTCTTTTGAAAAGAATTATGTAGGCAATCTAACCCGTAGAATCGGCAATTTGTCGGATGTCATTAAATTAAAAAATGAGATAGAACAAAAATTGATTCTGCATGATAAAACTAAATTTACATTTCAAAAATCTTATGACCTTGCCCAAAAAATAAAGGAAATTCAGGGAGTATATGATAAAGAAGAATGTGCTTTTGGTTTTTTTGAATCTTATTTTAAGCCCGTTCCAAAGAAAGAGATTCAACCGGGAAAAGTAGATAATCAAAATTAATAATTTTTAAAATATAAAAAATGGAAAAGAAATCAGAAATTTTATTTTTGTATGAAACCTCATACAATATCCCTAATGGAGACCCGTTTACGGGTGAACAACGTTACGATGAAGAAACCAAGAAAATCCTGGTGAGCGATGTCCGCATAAAACGATATGTGCGAACATATTTGGAAGAAATCAAGAAATGCCACATTTATGTAAGCGAAAACACAGGTGCAGGAAAAACAGATTCAAAAGGTGTGTTAAAATGGATTGCAGAGAACCGCAATCCCAAGGGATTAATTGATATTGGCGAAATCCTTAAGGAACAAATTGATGTGCGCTTATTTGGTGGTATCTCTACGTTAAATGACGAAGATACAAAAAAGATAAGTGTAAACGGACATAAATGCATCAATGGACATATACAGTTTACCGGACCTGTACAGTTTGCACTTTTAAATCCTTCTCTAAATGAAGTAAATTTGCGTATGCACCAAAACACGACGCATTTTACTTCCGATGCAAATAATACACAAGGCTCAATCGGTACAACTACTTTAGTACCTTACTCTTTGATTCAAATTCATGGTTGGATAAATCCCAAAGTGGCAGAAGAAACAGGGTTAACTGAAGATGACATAAATCTGATGTTCGAAGGATTATGGTATGGCACAAGCGGAGATGGCAGTTCACATTCACGAAGCAAAATCGGGCAAAATTCAGTGGCGCTTTTAGAAATTGTTTATGCTGGAAATAACAAAAAAATTTACGGTGTGGACAGATTAATACAGTTAAAGCCCAAAAACAACAAAAAAGACGAAGAACTCCGCAGTATGGATGATTATGAACTTGATTTTAGTGAATTAGTAAAAATTACCTCTACTGATAAAGTCGAAAAAATCAGATTTTATACTGAAATCGAATCTATTAAATCCGATTTGTCAAAACATGAAAAATTTGAAGCAATAAAATTATGAAAGGAATCCAATTTATCATAGAAGGTAATTGGGGTCACTTTAAAAAGCCGGAGACAAACAATAATCCCCTATCCCACGATTTGATAACCAAAACAGCATTGATTGGTTTAATCGGTGCGGTTTTGGGAATCGAACGTGAAGCGATGAAGGATAAATTTCCGGAATTGTCGGAGGATTTGTTATATGGAGTGCGGTTACTTAATCCGGTAAAAAAAATATCTTGGGGATTTACAAGCAAAACAGCGATCAATCCAACAAACGGAGGGAGTCCGAAATACTTTGAGTTTTTGAAAGATCCGAAATTTCTTGTGTCTTTAGCTTTGCATGAAAACCGTTCGCAAAATATTTTTGATAATTTCAGTAAAGCTATTTTGCAGGAAGAATCAATTTATCCGCCTGTTTTAGGCTGGCATAACTGTCCTGCAAATTTGGAATGGAAATCAGAGGGCAATTTCTCCGAAATAAAGGATGGGCCGTTAGAAACACAAGGTTTTGTTTTAGCCGGCGAATATACTCTTCAAAATATTAGTGGTGAGTTTCGTATTGGGTTTGACAAAATGCCGACGTACCAAAATAATGATTTTTGGAATCTGCCGGACAGGTACAAAAATATCATATATCCGGATTATCCTCATTCTATTTCAGTTGAGGGGAAATATTACGAATATGTACCTGCAAACGGAGACGAAATAGAAAAATGGGTGCTGATATAAAAATCTTTAAGTCCCATCCTGATAAATTTTTGTTAGATCATATTCAGGGTGTTCGAGAAAATGTCATACTACTGACTAAATCAAAAATAGCTGAATTGATCGCTATTTTTCATGATTTGGGTAAAATGAATCCCAATTTTCAAAACAAAGTCCAATCCGGGACAAGTCAAGGTTATTCAAACCATGCCTATTTATCCGCATACGCTTTTTTTTGTGCATTTGCAGGCAGTTCAAAAAACTTATCTGCATTAAAACAGTTTTTACATGTCAAAGATCTGTATAAAAATGATTTAATAGCATTGACTGTTTTAATTGCCAGACACCATGGTAATCTTCCCGATTTTTGTCCTGCAAAAAAGGATGAGAGGGCAAGTGTCAGTATTTTGTCAAAAGAAGAAAACCAGACATTATTTCGATTCCTTAAAAATAACCCGGACATACCAATTGTGGAATATGTAAATCATTTTTTTTCGGTTGAGAATTTTGAGTCAAACCTTGTGAATACTCAAGTTCAAACATGTTATGCGGATCAATTTATTTTCAACCCTCATAATAACTGTAACCCTCTTGATTTCTTTTTAGATTATCAATTTGTTTTTGCAAGTATTTTACAGGCAGATAAAGCGGATGCCGGAAAAATTGGAAATATAATTAAACAACAGCATGATAATATTTTGGATTTTTCTCAAATATTCAGTCTTCAACTTGATTTGTATTTAAGTAAATTAAAGCAGAATTCGGCATTGAATCGTTTAAGAACAACCATACGAAATGATGCAACAGATAATATTCAAACTGCATTAAAAGACCATGAATGTGTATTTGAACTGACGGCCCCAACCGGCTCGGGAAAAACGTTAATGCTGCTTTCGCTTGCAGCAGAAATAATTAAATCGAAAGGAGCAAAACGCATTATCTATGCATTACCGTTTTTGTCTATTACAGAGCAAATTGAAACAGAGATCCTGAAAATATTCCCCGATTATACGGATTATATTCAAAGAGTAGATTCTAAATCAGAGAATCATAGATTTGAAGAACTTCAGAAAGAATTGGATAACGCACCCGACGAGGAAAAAATACTTGAATTGAATGTTTTGGAATTTCAAGAAAATACATTTGCTTATCCTTTAATTATCACAACATTTGTGCGTTTTTTTGAAACTTTGTTGAGCAATCGCAATGCCGAACTATTGAGATTGCCAAATTTTTCTAATTGTATTTTTCTGTTAGACGAGATACAAGTTTTGCCGCCACGTTTATATGGATTTTTTATTGCATATCTGAAAAAATTTTGTCAGAAGTTTAACAGTTTTGCTATTGTTTCAACTGCAACGCAACCCAATTTTAACCTGCCCGAAGATAACCTGAGGGCAAAAGAATTCTTTTATGACTATTCTCCTCCAAAATCTTTACTGTCATTGGGCTATTTTGAGAATGACTTGTTCAATCGCTATACAATCGAATATAAAAATGAACATATTGATTTAAATACATTAGAGAATTATATTGTTGGAGAAAAATCCTCTGTATTAGTTATTTTAAATACAATTGACGACACGAAAGAACTTTTTGAAAAATTGAAAAAACATTATGATTCTGATGAATTATTCCTGTTAAATACTCACTTTACACCTCGTCATAGAAAACTGAAAATATATTTAGCAAAACGCAGATTGAATCAAAATAAGCGAGTTGTAGTCATTTCTACTCAACTTATCGAAGCAGGTGTAGATATTGATTTTCCCGTTTTATACAGAGATTTTGCGACAGTTGCAAGTATCGTTCAATCTGCCGGACGATGTAACAGGAATGGAAAGTTGCCAAATTTAGGGAAAGTTGTTTTATTCAAATTAGAAAAGAATGGGAAGCTACGATCCGAACTCATATATCAAAATAAAAAAGACAATGAGATTCTGACATTCACAAAACAGGCACTGGAAAAAGAAACCTATCAGGAAAAAAATTTACTGCAAGTCCAATGTAATTTTTTTAAGAGGATTCAAACTGAATTGAATTTTGCCGAACATTCTCAAAATAATCCAAAGTTTGAATTTGATTTTTTACAAGATATAAAAGAATGCATGTTTGACAAAATCGGCAATTTTCAGTTGATCGATAAACAATTATTTGGCGAAGAATTACAATACTATGTTGCAAAAAATGAAAAAGACAGAAAGTTTGAAGAACTGTTGGAATTACAAAATGAATTGTTTGATTTGTTTAAAAATAGAACAGAAATAAGCTACATCCGAAATAAGAAAAGACAAATCGAATTGCATTTGAAAAAGATGTCAAATCAAATAGTTCAGATACGGTTAAAGAAAAATCAGATAAAACCGTTACAGGGCTGTGAATGTAGCTGTTTTTCTCTTCATAAAATTGATTCACTTTGTTATTCATTTAAAAATGGCATAGAATTAGACGGAAATGAATGTATTATCTAAATCAGACTGTTAAATCTGTCATGTCAACGGCTTGGTCGTTATTGCGAATATATTCGCAATGACGATGATTCCCCCCTTTCAATCCGTACTTTTACTCCTCGTCTTTCGCCATTTTCAGTGCCTGAGTTGTGGTATAATATTTTGCTATCATGTTAGGCGTTTCCCATTCGGGTAATTTTCCGTCGGTCAGGTATTGCAAGTAACGTTCGGTTACCTGTCCGAAATGGGCTTCATGTCCGTTACGGTATTTTTCGGGGATTTGTACTTCCCATCCTGCTTCGGTTTTTTTCAGTTCGATACCGGGGTATTTCGCCTGTATTTTGGCGCACTGTCTGTTCAGCGTCGATTCGAATGCAGCGTCGTTTGTGAGCGGCTCGATATACAGTGTCGGTTTGTAATGCTGTTCCGCTCCCTGCCG
>JAISNY010000022.1 GCA_031275995.1 Oscillospiraceae bacterium
TTGAGAAGATTACCTTTAAGTTCGTTTACACCCGCATTAGTTCCAGCAAAATTCTTCAACACAACAACATTATTATAAATTTTAAAACAATCTCCGAGTTTGCTATAAATAAAGTCAGAGTCACCATCACTATAAAGATTGCAGCATAAAACTAAAATATTTTTAACATCTTTATTAGTTATAATATTATCAAGAACACAGGAAAATCTACTAGCCCTATTATGCTACAATAAGAATTTGTGGATCGTTTAAGCCAACTCCCAGATTAAAATGCAAATTGCCATAGCAAATTTCATAAAGAAGCTGACGTCGACATTCTCCACTCCCAATAACTGAGATTAAAATGGTGGTCATCGGCATCTCCTGGGACTGCCTTGCTGGGCATCATGGACGCCATGAAAACAAAAGCTATGGCTGCAAATGCTATGCTTCTAAATTTAAATTTCATTTTTTCCACCGAAATTTTTTAAATTTTTACCATAAAAGGTAAGGTAACGCTGGCATGGTCTTACCAGGGCAAATTGCTAAAATTTACAGTAATTCAGATTCAGCTCGTGCACGCAAATTATGATAAGTATCATTAAAATCGTAGGGCGTTCCTCCTATTCTTGATAAAATTTCGTTAACATATTTCCAACTCTTTGTTTCCATGGTTTGACAAGCGCGCCTAAACGAATGACTGTATATAATCCCTTTTATTTCATCCAAATTTTCTAACATCAATTGCTTATTACTTACTCTTTTTTCACCACGATTGATCGAAGCACGCAAAAAATGAATATAAGCATCCTGCAACAAAATTAAAACTTTGAAAACCGAATTCGGTATCGGCATCGGCATCGGGAAATCTTCATCGACAGAAACTACTGTGCGTGTAACGGTGGTGCTTGTTTTCATCTGTGGACTCTCAGACCCTATTAAAATAATACTAGGAACACTCAAGGCGCATAAAATTGTAATAAACTTTCGAAAAGTAGAAAGCGGCACTTTTTCATAAGTGGTAGTTGTAGTAACAATCTCAGACACGACGCTTCCCACCGCCAGAACTTTAGGCGCCGACTGGGACCTTAAAACTAACACACCCAATAAAAAACATGCGGTTCTAAGGGTTAATTTACTCTTCATACTATAATCGCAACTCCCGAATTTAATTTTGCAGCAACACAAACCGTTCTTTATCACTGTATTATATTATCTTTAATTTGTCAATTCCCAAAAATCCTTTTCTATGATTTCTGTAACATGTCATCTAAAATTTTGAAAAGTTTAAAATTTTGAAACGTTTATTTAATAAAATTATAATGTTCGGTTTCTTCGTCTTTAAATCGCAAATTTCATAAAAACTTATCGGATCCTCCTTTGTTGATTATGCAATTCTCGATTTCTTATTTTAAACCGTTGACTAGAAATTTCATGACCCTTTTATAATGGGATGACTTTTAGTTTTCTTTATTTGGTATTTACCAAATTATATTTACAATAATTTTTCAAAATACAAAATTTGCAATTTGGCTTTATTGCGACACAAACTTTTCGGCCATGAAATACTATTTGGTGGCAGAATTTAATTTGAGCTCTTTCCGGAATTATTTGTTTCAAAGCCATCTCCGCTGCGAAAGGGTTGCTACACTTATGAAACCCGAGCCGCATCGTAACGCGAAGTACGTGAGTGTCTACAATAATTCCCGGACTCCCAAATGCTTGACCCATAATTAAGTTAGATGTTTTTCTTCCGATTCCGGGTAAGCAAATTAATTCTTCTAAACTTTTCGGAACTTTTGAATTATGATCTTTAACAATTTTTTTACACATTTCTATAATATTGCGAGCTTTGACTCTAAAGATACCGCATGGCCGAATGATATTTTCAATTTCTTCAGGCCTAGCTAAACAAAAGTCTTCGGGAGTTCTGAATTTTTTAAACAGCTCATTGGTAACTCGATTCACATTTTCGTCTCGGCACTGCGCTGAAAGCCGAGCTGCAACGAGGAGTTCGAACTCATTGGAATAAACTAACGAGCAATTTGCTTCCGGATACTCGCTTGCTAATGTTTTTATTATCATCTTAGAATTTTTCAAAATTTTACCCATGACTCTAAGTTTTTTGAATATTTGAATAATTAAGTGCGTTAATATAGCTAAAGATAAATAACTCTTAAAAAGCTAAAAACTTTATAAAACAATTTTTAAAATTTATTTTTTTGTTCTTTAAGAGAAACAGACATGTTAAAAATCATCTGACCGTTTTTAGTTTTTTCATCCAATACAAAATATCCCTTACGTAAAAATTGAAAATTTCTCCCTGAATCGGCGTTGGCAAGAAATTTTTCGAGTTTGCAATTTTTAAAAATTTTAACTGAATTCGGGTTCAAAAATTTTAGAAAATCTTGTTCTGATTCAGGCGATGAGACTGTAAAAAGAGGCTCAAATACTTTTATCTGAGCTTGAACAAAATCACGGGCACTTACCCAGTGGATATTACTCTTAACTTTTACGCCCTCAAGATTTTTACCTCCTTCGGTTTCGGGGAAGTATTCACAATAAATTCTTGAATTTTTCTTTTTTTCGTCAATTTCAAATCCAGTACATTTGACGATATAAGCAGATTTTAATCTTACAAAAGAACCAGGAAAAAGTCGGAAAAAGCCTTTCTCTTGCTGTGGCATAAAGTCAGAATTCTCAATAAATAATTCTTTGCAAAACATCGATTTATGGCTCCCAAAACTTGGATCTATCGGATTATTTTCAATTTGAATTTCTTCATTCTTTTCTTCAGGATAATTCGTAATTATCAATTTTACCGGCTCTATTACCGCCATGGCGCGAGTGGCACATAAATTTAAATTATCACGAAGACAAACTTCTAAAAAATTATATTCTACGGTACTAACTGCTCTAGATACTCCGATCTTTGCGCAAAAATCTTTTATTGCCTCGGGGGTAAAACCTCGCCGACGCATCCCGCAAAGAGTCGGCATACGTGGGTCGTCCCAGCCCTCCACGGCCCGCATCTCAACCAGCTTCCTTAATTTACGTTTACTCGTAACTGTATAATCCAGTTTAAGTCTTGCAAATTCAACACGTCTTGGTTTTATAAAATTTTTATTTTCACCGATTTGAATACTCTCTACCACCCACTCGTAAAGTGGTTTATGATTCTCAAATTCAAGCGAGCACAACGAATGAGTCACTCCCTCTAGTAGATCTTCAATAGGATGAGCAAAATCGTACATAGGATAAATGCACCATTTGTCTTCGGTTTTTTTATGAGTTTGATGCATAATCCGATATATAATAGGGTCGCGCAAATTGAAATTATTAGACGTTAAATCTATTTTTGCTCGTAAGGTCATTGCGCCATCTGAGAATTCGCCTGACCGCATACGTTCAAAAAGTTCTAAGCTTTCCTGCCATTTACGGTCTCGGAACGGACTTCTTGCTGGAGTGTTCAAGTCACCTCGGTAAATGCGAGCTTGTTCGGGCGTTAATTCACACACGTAAGCCAAGCCTTTCTTTATGAGACTGCAAGCAGCTTCGTACATCTCGCTAAAATAATCTGAAGCATAATAAATTTTGAAATTTTCACCGAATCCAAGCCAACTCACATCCTGGATTATAGAATTTACATAGATATTATCTTCTTTCGAAGGGTTGGTATCATCCATTCTAAGATTACATTTCCCTTCAAACTTCCGTGCAACTGAAAAATTTATTAAAATCGCTTTAGCATGACCTATATGCAAAAATCCGTTAGGTTCAGGTGGAAAACGAGTAACAATCTCGCTTCCAAAAAATCTTCCTCCTTCACAAACATCTTTAGATATTATGGTATTAATAAAATTACTTGGACTTTCGCTTAAATTATTTGTCTTTCCCATTTTATCATCCTATCCTTTTTTGTTTGAAACGGAAACATTTCATGCAATATCTTGTTAATTGCTTAATTGCACATTTTTAATATATCAAATTGTTCCGAGTAAATTAATTATCTGAAAAATTTTTCGAAGAGGCAAATTTTACCTAAAAATATAAATGGAGTATGATTTTGTTTGTTTCTTGTTTACAACATCTAAATTTTTTTAAAAATGCTTGACTTTTTTGAATTTATAATTGAGAGTTTTAGAAGGCGGTGGAGTTACATATTTGGAATTTTTTCATAAGACAGTTTTACTAAAAGAGACGCTGCTTGCACTGAATTTAAAGCAAGGCGGGGTGTATTTTGATGGGACTGTCGGGGGCGCTGGTTTAGCTTGTAAAATAGCTGAATCAATTGGAAAAGAAGGAAAATTAATTGCCCTTGATATCGACCCAGATGCGGTACGGACAAGCCGTAAACGCTTAAGTAAATTCGGAAACTCGGAAGTTTTCGAGGCGAACTTTACGGAAATGTCGAACGTTTGCGGTCAAGTGTTGGGAAAATTTCTTGGATGTGTCGATGGAGTTGTGTTAGATTTGGGAGTTTCCTCTTATCAGATTGATAATGCAGAACGCGGTTTCTCATATACCAAAGATTCAAAATTAGATATGAGAATGAGTCAATACGGCAAAAGTGCTTGGGATTTAGTAAATATTCTTGGAAAATTCGAGCTTGCTAATATTATCCGCGTTTTGGGAGAAGAACCTTTTGCAAATGCGATAGCCAAAGCTATTTGCAGAGAACGCGTATCCGGTGGAATCGATTCTACCATACGGCTGGTAAACATAATCGAACGAGTGGTTGGCTACAGAGGGGGAGGGCATCCTGCAAAAAAAACATTTCAAGCGCTTAGAATCGCAGTTAATCGTGAATTAGAAAATCTTAATAAGGCACTGGATGAAGCTATTGAACTCCTTAAACCTGCAGGAAGAATTGCAGTTATTTCTTTTCATTCGCTTGAAGATAGAATTGTTAAACAAAAAATACGCCAATGGAATATTCCTTGTACTTGCCCCCAAAATTTTCCAATTTGTGTTTGTAAAAAAAAATCAAAAGCAATAACGATTACTAAAAAACCTATAACGCCCAGCTGGGAGGAAATCATCGAGAATCCGCGCAGCAGAAGCGCAAAACTTAGGGTATGCGAAAAAATTTAAGACGAATTTTACGAATCTATTAGGAGGTGGATTGATTGGAAATATATAACCGAAATGCAGCGTATGACCTTTCTCAATTTGAAGTAAATTCAAGGCATAAAAGAAACGTTATACATATTAAAAAATCCAGAGAAAAAGCAAAGCGTGATTTTCGTGCAAAAGTGTTTACTTTTTCAATTTTTGTAGGGTTCGCTCTTCTTTGCGTTTCTGGTGTATTTGGTTATTTATTTGGACAAGTTCAGCTTGCGGAGTTGACGGATGAAATTTCTAAAAGTTCTGCTGAATTAAGTGAACTTGAAAGCGCGAATACCGAGCGTGAAATTAAATCTCTCTGTGCCGCTGTACAAAATGAAGGTCCGGTTATTTTTACGGAGATCCCCAGAGAAGACAAAGCGGAAATCAACGTTTAAAAAGACTTTTTAATAAAATAATATTGATCATACCTTTGGTGGCTGATTGTATGCTGTCAAAATAGGTTTTTGTAAAATAAAATATCGTAAAGTTTAATTTATTTATGAGCAACAAAGAGGTTTAATGTTTATTGTTTATAATTGTAAAAAATATAGTTGACGAAGTGTTTCAAGATTATAAAAAAGCTGCGATGTTGATTGCAATGCCAAATTGTGATTTCAAGTGTTTTAAGGAACTAGGGATGAGTTATGAAATGTGTCAAAATTCAAGCATTACAAAAATGCCTAATAAAAAAATTAGGTTCGATTATATTTTCAGAAAATATATAAATAATAAAATAACAAAATCCATCGTTTTTGGTGGGCTGGAACCTTTTTTAGATTTTGAACCCATGTACGGATTAATAAGTTATTTTAGATCAAACCAATGTTCCGACGATATCGTGATTTACACCGGGTATTATCCTGATGAAATTGACGAAAAAATTTTAAAATTAAAAAAAATTAAAAATATAACCATAAAATTTGGCAGATTCATACCCGATTCAAAGCCGAGATTTGACTCAATACTCGGAGTAACACTTGCTTCCGAAAATCAATTTGCAAGGATTATCAGCTGAGGTGGGTATTACATCTAATGGAATACACGACAGAACCTGTAACGGCGAAGCCTCAGTTTTAAAGGTTATCAGCTAAAAAGCACTATATCTGCTGGGGTAAAGTCTTTTGCCGCGTTTTTCGAACCTGTCCCAGAGGAACTTGTTTCGAATGCTTCAATCTGAGATAATCAACTGCCGAAGTACTGGCACATGCACCGTCTGCTGCGGCAGTAACAATTTGTCTAAGCTGTTTTTTTCGGCAATCTCCCGCAACAAAAACACCAGGAATATTAGTTTTGCAGGATTCATCTGAATAAAAATACCCATATTCATCTTTTTTTATTCCATTAAACGCATCATTTTCCGGCTCAAAACCTATGGCGACGAAAACACCGTCAATAGGAACTTCTAACGATTCATCAAAAACTTCGAGTTCAATTGTGTGAATATTTTTTTTACCTATTATTTTTTTTACTCTCGAGCCGAAACTTATGTTTATATTTGCTTTTTGATTGACCAAATCGACAAGGTATTGTTCAGCGCGGAGTTCGTTCTTCCTGACCACCAAAGTTACCTCCGCACAAATTTCAGAAAGGTAAAGAGAGTCTTCAAGGGCAGTATTTCCCCCGCCTACCACAACCACATTTTTACCTTTAAAAAAAAATCCATCACATGCTGCACAATATGAAACTCCGTGTCCAGTAAATTCAGATTCTCCCTCACATCCTAATTTCCTAGTTTTAAGACCATTTGCTACAATTACGCTTTCAGCCGCAAATTCTTTGGATTTCGTAAAAACATATTTTACTTCCCCATTCAAATCCGAATCTACAACTTCCGAGTAATCAATTTCAGCGCCAAGCGACTCAACGCTCGCAAGCATTTCAGAAGATAGATCAATCCCCAAAACACTTTGATGGCCTGGATAATTTTCAATTTTATTTGTGACGTTCATTTTTCCACCACAGGCTTCACGCTCAATCAAAAGAACCTTTAGTCCGGCTCTTGCTGCATAAATCGCAGCTGCCAGCCCCGCGGGACCTCCTCCTACGATAATTAAGGGAATTGTACAAAAATGATCAAATTCTTTGATCTTACTTCCTCCTTAAAATTATACAATGTAGTGTATCAGTTTTATATCTCGATTCATAAACATTCAACTCGAACTAAATTTCAGATAAAATCATTCGAAATCACTTTCACTTCTTCACTCGTAAGCACTCAACTTCAACCAAATTTCACCTAAAAATTATCTAAAGTCAGTTAACTTATCTTGATTCGTAAACACTAAACTCGAACAAAAATCTTTAATTTTAAATTTCTAAAAATTACTCGGCTTTTTTTATCATCTCAACTAAACGTTCTTTTGGAACCGCACCCGTTTCACGAGAAATCTCTTTTCCATCTTTAAATAAAATAAATGTAGGAACAGACATCACACCGTAATCCGTCGCTAAATCATGCTCTTTGTCTATATCTATCTTAAAAATTTTTACTTTCCCCTCAAATTCCTTCTGAAGCTCCCCCAAAACAGGAGCCATCATTTTGCAAGGACCGCACCACACAGCAAAAAAATCAACCAACATAAAAACTCCCGATCCAAGGCTATCAACGAACCGCTTTGCACCAATTTCCATAAAAAACCTCCTTAAAATTCCTTGCTCATTTTTGAGGTTAAACAAAAATTTACTACATTTTACCCGAATCCGGCACTCTCCATTGTTTTTATCTTTTCCCAAACAGGAGACATTAATCTTAATTTTTCCACAGTCTCCTTAACTTTTTGAATTATGAAATTTACTTCTTGCAAAGTATTTTCTTCACAAAGAGTTATTCTTAGCGAACCATGCGCTACGCTGTGAGAAATCCCAAGAGCTAGAAGCACGTGGCTCGGTTCAAGCGAGCCAGAGGTGCAGGCTGAACCTGAAGATGCACAAATTCCGTTAAGATCCAAATTTAAAATAAGTGACTCACCTTCTATGCCTTCAAAGCAAAAATTAGCGTTTCCGGGAAGCCGTATGACAGGGTCTCCATTAAGTCTGGAACGATCTATTCCCAATAAACTCTTAATAAGATGGTTACGCATCTGGGTAACCTTTTTATTGTTTGAGGTCATATTTTGTGTTGCAATTTCCAGAGCTTTGGCCATGCCTACGATTCCCGCAACATTTTCAGTCCCGGCGCGCATTTTATTTTCCTGGGCACCGCCTTCCATAAAAGGTAAAAGATTGATACCTTTACGAATAAAAATTCCACCTATACCCTTGGGGCCATGAAATTTATGAGCGGAAAATGAAAGCATATCTACACCAAGTTCTTTAACATCCACCTTGACATGGCCTACGGCCTGGACTGCGTCTGTATGAAAAAGCACTCCGTGTTCTTTACAAATTACGGAAAGCTCTTTGACAGGCTCGATAGTTCCAATTTCATTGTTAGCCATCATTATGCTTGCAAATGAAGTGTCTTCACGTACTGTCTGCGAAAATTCCTTAACGTCAACTAGACCGTTTGAATCAACACCTAAATAAGACACCCTCAGGCCTTCTTTTTCAAGCGCTTTAAAGCTATGAAGTACGGCATGATGCTCGATTTTAGAGCTTACCGCATGTTTTTTGTTCAAATTAATCTTAAATGCCGACCTAATGGCCCAATTGTCAGATTCAGTACCACCTGAAGTAAAATAAATTTCAGAAGGTTCCGCATTAAGGCATCTGGCAATTGTATTCCGAGATTTCTCCACAGCTTCACGCGATTGAACGCCAAGAGAATAAATGCTGGAAGCATTACCGAAACGTTTTGTAAGAAAGGGCAGCATTGACTCCAAAACCGCTGGAGCAACGCTAGTGGTCGCGGCATTGTCGGCATAAATAATTTTATCTTTAGCCGGCTGCAAATTAAAATCACTCAATTGTAGTTCCTCCGAAGTAATATGTTTTATATTTCAAACCAATTTAGCATTTTGAACATACGTAAATTTATTTTTAGACGGCAACAAACTAAACTTTACTCAGTTGTAGGTTACCAAGCATAGTAACGTTTTTAATATCATAAAATCAGAAAAAAATAAATAGGTGAAAAAATTTTTTAAACAAAAACCAAACCAAAACGTGAGAGAAAAACTTTATGAAGTATTTAAAGGCTTCACCGGCAGGATTGTTTTGGGCAAAAGCCATTGCGGTCGACCAATAGATGCATTCATTTTAGGTAACCAAAATGACGAATTGACAGTTATGGCCGGCGGCTTTCATGGTTCCGAATGGCTTACCATCTTAATTCTTATAAAATTTTTAAATGACTTATTAAAAGAAGGCTCCGAGAGCGCAACATGCATAATACCATGTGTTAATCCGGACGGTACTGAAATTGCAATTTCAGGTGCAAATTCGAGCGGAAAATATAAAGATTTAGTCGAAAAAATTTCCCCAAACAAGACAGAATGCTGGCAAGCAAACGCCAGAGGCGTGGATATCAACCATAATTTTGATGCAAATTGGGAAAATTTAAGAAAAATGGAAATCGAAAATAACATAACCGGCCCAGCCGCAACGCGGTTCGGAGGAAAATCACCCGAAAGTGAACTCGAAACCAAAGCAATTTGTGATTTCTGTAGAAAATTTAATGTTAAAAAAGTTTTTGCATTCCACAGTCAAGGTGAAGTTATATACTGGAATTATGGAAACAAAACTCCACATGAATCAGAAAATTTAGCAAAAAAACTCTCTGATGCAAGCGGATATGAACTGGATTTTCCAGAAGGACTAGCTGTTGGCGGCGGATTTAAAGATTGGTTCATAGAAAAATTTCAACGTCCTGGTTTTACAATTGAAATTGGAAAAGGAAAAAATCCACTCCCGCTTGATTCAGCTGAGAAAATTTACAACAAAATCAAAAAGATGCTCTGGCATTGTATTGATTAAAATTTTAATCATAAAAATCTTTTAAGATTAACAATGATTTGATCGTAATTGTGTCTCTTTTCTTTTTCGGCTCGCGACTATATTTTCAGCAATCTCAAACATCTTTTCCTCCAATTTTTGGTGCCATCATTTAGCGCAGTTATTACCAAAATAGGTACGTTCATAAAAAGATATAAATGATAAAATAACTTCACAAATAACAAAATCAAATGCCCAATCATGCGTAAAAATTGAGAAAGCAAGCGGTTTTATGGCAGATGCGAATTAATTGTTTCTGTTACGGCTCGAAGTAACTCTTTATAAATTATTTAAATTGATATACAATGCTAATATAATTTAAAAAGATAGCGGGATGCTAGTAAAAATTGATCGAAGTTAAAATAGCGCACAAGGAGGTAGATGGATAAAATCGAAATTAAGTAATCGTTCTTTGGCGGTTTTTGAAAAATCAAGTTTTATAAGTCTTCGCTATCTTTTATGGTAAAATTTTAAAGAATTGATCGGAAAAACAATGAAGTTTAAATTTAGAAACATGGTATTCGCAGCTCTAGCTTTTATTTCTGTGGCGTCCGCTGTACCCAGCAAGGGCGCTCTCAGGAGATCGGAAAGAACCCGTAAATTTGGATCTGTTTGTAGCAATCCTACGTGCAGAACAGTGTCTGAGGAGGCGGTTATAAATCGTATCTTCAGAAATATAGTGTATTCGGCGCTGGATTTTTTTATGCTCTGGACCGTCTTTGATGTCATTTGACCGGCAATCATCTATTCTGTGCTGGAGTTTCATTATGCTTATCTGATAAATTGCTCTGATCACAAATTAAGAGATTTGAGCTTCCTTTTTGTGTTATTGGACGCGAAAGATCTTAATCGGTATAGATTATCAGTTTGTTGCAGGAACAATTTTCAGGACGCGTTATTGACGTAGTCGTATTTAACACCTTAAACTACGAAGAATTCGTAACAGTGATGGGTGAATTGAATAGATATTTTGGTTTGAATCGCGATTGCGTTACTCCAGAGGCGGGTCTAGAGAGCCGGATTCAGATTATGGTTAGTATTCGAATTTGGTTAGTGTATGGGCAGCGCTAAATATGGATATATTCCAAGAAAAAGATTTTGAAACAGAGTAGAATTTTCTTGCAAAACGAGCAATATAATGACGCAAAAGAGGATTGGTCCTTTCAACAGTAAAAGTATGAGCTTTGCCGATTACATGTTTTGCCGGATCAGTTAAGTTGTATGACTCCCAACCGTCTGTGGCATAAATGTGAGCAATTTTTTGTGAAAGTTTTTC
>JAISNY010000013.1 GCA_031275995.1 Oscillospiraceae bacterium
AAAGTTTTGGAACTCGACGAAATGTATGTTAATTTTAAAAAAACATTTGGCTTTGGACGGCGTAGAGCGAGAAACAAAAAACTTGTCGGTTTTCAACTTGGAACACGAGAAACAAAGTACCTTGAAAGACTTTCGCAAAAAAATTGCTCACATTGATGCCGAAATTTATGCCACAGACGGCTGGGAGTCATACGATTTAATTGATCCGGCAAAACATGTAATCGGTAAAGCTCATACTTTTACTGTTGAAAGGACCAATCGTCTTTTGCGTCATTATATTGCTCGTTTTGCAAGAAAATCTTACTCTGTTTCAAAATCTTTTTCAATGATTTCTAATTCTATTCTGTTGTTTGCTTACCTTAAATCTTTGGAATATATCCATATTTAGCACTGCCAAAAGTATAGGTACTAAAATTGTTAAAGGCAGCGAGATTGCCTACATAAAAATTAATTCCTTTGGAACCGAACACATTAAAACGGATCAAAAAGAACTTTTTGAATTTTGCGATAGAATTGGTGATTTTAAAAACCTAATCATAAATATTACAGGAAACAGTGGTGGGGATACTAACTATTTACGTCAAAATTTATTTCGACTTCTGGAAGGTAAGTTTGATGTTGAACAATTTATGCTTTTTAAGGTTGATAATGAAAATAAAGAATTTATTGAAGAAGCTTTGCCCTTATGGTTTTGCCAAATTCAAAATTGGTTTTTAGATATTTGCTTGAATATGGGTTGAATCCGGATGGCTCCAGCAATGCAGAGGTTGGTACAAAACGCGATACTGTTTCACCAGAAGGTGAATCCCCTTTTGAAACTTGTTTGAAGCAAATCCGTAAAATCTAGGATGATTTTTAACTTGGTTTTGTTATTTGCAATATCTATCTATTTCTAGCAATACCGCAAGCGAAGATTCGGCTCTATTTAAAGTAATACTTCTAAAACTATTGCAATATATTTTTGTTGGAGTACAATTTTATTTGTACGCTGATTATATGCAATAAATCGGTTGTAGTTCAATGATAAAGGTTATTCGAATGAATCTAAGTGAATTAAAAATGAATAAGCGGGCGATGGTTGTTGATGTCGTTGGCGAAAGGAGCATAAAATGCAGAATGATGGAGTTTGGTTTCGTTTTTGGAGCGGAACTCGAGGTAGTGAAGGCCGCTCCTCTTGGGGATCCAATCCAGGTTAAACTGGGCGAAAACGATTTCATAATCAGGAAGGATGACGCAAAAAATATTATAGTTGAATGATTTTGGTATTGAAGAAGAAATTTTATGGATTTATATTATTTAGGATTTATCAATCCGTGGAGGAAGTCTGTTAATAATAAAGAACGTAAGCGAATTAAAATCATAAATTTCATTAAAAATAATACGTTAGGAATTGAGCCGGCAAATTTTAACGGTGCTATGTTCCAAAGCTTAAAAAAGGAATCTAACAATAAGTTTAAGCACGTTCAAGTAAACCATTTCAACAAAGAAAAGCTGTTAAGAATTGCGTTAATCGGAAATCCGAACACTGGGAAAACCACGTTGTTCAATAGGTTAACGGGAAGTTCTCAATGTGTGGGCAATTGGCCCGGAGTTACGGTCGAACGCAAAGAAGGAATAGTCCGAGCAGGGGGTCTACAAGCTAAAATTATCGATTTGCCTGGAGTTTATTCGCTTTCACCTTATTCTCCAGAGGAAATAATTACACGAAATTTTCTTCTTGGAAGTCAAGCTGATTTGATTTTAAATATTGTTGATGCAACAAATTTAGAACGTAATCTTTATTTAACAACACAGCTTATGGAAACGGATATCCCGTTAGTTATAGCTTTGAATATGGCCGATTTACTCAACTATAAAGGGAAAATTGTTGATTATTGCCAGCTCGAAAATGAACTCGGACTACCGGTTGTGAGTATCTCGGCGGGCAAAAATGCAGGAATCAATAGCCTTCTTGAAAGAATTTCTGATTTTGAAAATGAAGATATAAAGAAAAATCTTAAATTTTATAATTCTAATATAGAACGAAAAATTAATAAAATAAATGAAATTTTAAAAGATTTCAAAAAAGAATTTAACAACAAAAGATTCATCATAATAAAAATTCTTGAGAATGATGAATACATTTTACGTAGCCTGGGTTTGAACTTCGAAATATTAAAAAGAATACAAGCAATCAGAGATAGCAGTGAGCTTATGTTGCTGCAGGACGAGATTATTAATTCGCGCCACCGGTTTGTAGGAGGAATTGTACGAAAAACAGTTCAAAGTACGAAAAAATTAAAAGAAATTAGCATCTCGCGCAAAATAGATAAAATGGTGACGGGAAAATATACGGCCATCCCTATTTTTTTAGGAATTGTCATGTTAATTTTTTACATAACATTCGGCCCAATCGGAAGCTTTTTTGAAAAATCTACAAGATCGTTAATTGAAGATGGAATAAACCATGCCGCAAGAGTACTCTTATCGCAGTTCAACGCCGGAAAAACTCTGAGTAGCCTTGTTGAAGCAGTCGTCAGCGGACTTGGCGAAGTTATATCCTTTCTACCGCAAATGATGATTCTTTTTGGATTCCTTGCAGCACTGGAAGATAGCGGCTATATGGTCAGAGCTGCCTTTGTGATGGATAAACTCCTAAGAAAAATCGGACTTTCAGGCCGCGCGTTCGTACCTTTGCTAATGGGATTTGGATGCAGCGTTCCTGCCATTATGAGCAC
The DNA here is from genome assembly GCA_031275995.1 of Oscillospiraceae bacterium. Classification (GTDB taxonomy): domain Bacteria; phylum Bacillota; class Clostridia; order Oscillospirales; family Acutalibacteraceae; genus Improbicoccus. Next base: position 2,718 of record JAISNY010000013.1, read on the forward strand.
GCGTATACTCGAAAATAAACGTGAAAAAAATTTGAGTATTTTGCTAATTCCGTTCATGTCGTGCGGTGCAAAAATGCCAGTATATTTGCTGTTTATGAACATATTTTTTGTGCGTAATAAGGCTTTGATTATATTTTTAATTTATATTTCAGGAATAATTTTTTCAATTCTAACAGCGGTTATATTTAAAAAAATAATTTTGAGAGGTTCGAGAGCACCGTTCATTATGGAGTTGCCGGATTATAAAATTCCTTCGTTAAGGAATATATACATACAAATTTGGGAAAATTTGAAAGATTTTTTGGAGCGTGCAGGCACGATAATTTTAGGGTCAACCGTTGTAATTTGGTTTTTGCAGTGTGTTGACTTAACATTAAAGTTTACTTCAAATAGCTCCAAAAGTTTGATAGCGGTAATAGGAAGCATTATTTCGCCAATATTTTTACCGTGCGGATTTGGAAATTGGAAGGCGGCTGTCGCTTTGATAACAGGCATGATTTCGAAGGAATCAATCGTAAGCACTCTGGCAGTAGTATTCTCTAATAGCGATATAGACCTTAAAACGGCGCTGAATTTGACATTCACACCAGCGAGTAGTATTTCCTTCATAATTTTTGTTCTGCTTTATTCCCCTTGTATGGCTGCTGTTTCGGCGGTGCGCAAAGAACTCAAAAGCACTTCCAAAACTTTGTTGGTAATGGGTTACTGCACAGGATTGGCTTGGATAGCTTCAACGATAACTTATCAAATATTAAAATTAATCTTAGTAGGTTAAGTTCTTTTTTTCGTAAAGTTCAAGTGATTGATTTTTTGAATTTTCCCACTAAATGGGTTAAATATAATCCACTTAATTTAAAATTGGGAATATGATTCAAGTGAAGAAATTTTGCAGAAACTTAACTCAATACCTAAGAACATACCAGTTAAGGTATTGATAAAAATAAGCACATTTGTTCATAAATAGCAAAACAGAATCAGAAATCATTAAAGACTTTTAGACCAACAAAAAAAACGATTGATTTAAACCTGGCACATGGAAATTAAAAGTTTAAATTCTGCTTCACCATCTTGCATTATAATTTTTAAACTTTCAATTTTTTCTAGATCTTTTATTCTTTTAAAAGTTTTACCATTGGAATCAACAATCACAGCATATCCTCTTGCGATTACAGTAGAAGGGTTAAGAACTGAGAGACGTGATTTCATTAATTCTAAATTGGATTTTTTAAAAAGGATAAAATTTTTAAAAGCTGTTTTAAGTCTTTCATCTTTACGTTTTAATTCGGATTTAATTTCCCAAAACTTTAAAGCAGGGCTCACCGAGGTCAGATTGATTTTTAATTTTTCAACTTTGGAACGAAGTTCAACTATCTTCATTTTTAAAGCGTTATCGCATTTTTGATGCATCATCTTGATTAAATTAAAAACTTCAGAAATGCTGACCGACGCGAGTTCGGCAGCTGATGAAGGAGTAGGAGCGCGCATATCGGCGGCAAAATCGCATAAAGTATAATTTACATCATGACCGACTGCCGAAATTATCGGCACTTTAGAATATGCAACTTTTCTTGCAACAGATTCTTCATTAAAGGCCCAAAGTTCTTCAAGCGATCCTCCTCCGCGCCCTATTATAATTGTGTCTACGGTTTCATTAGAATTTAACAAATCAATGGCTTTAATTAGCTCTTCCGGAGCTTGCAATCCTTGAACTCTAACCGGAGCAAGAACTATTTCTGCAAGAGGGTATCTTCGTTTAAGTACGTTTATGATGTCATGGATTACAGCGCCTGTTTTCGAGGTAATAACTCCTATTTTGCGTGGAAATCTGGGCAAACTTCGTTTTCTAGATTCCTCAAAAAGACCCTCCGACTCTAACTTTGATTTAAGATTTTGCAGCGCTTCATTAATTTCACCTTTGCTAAGGGGCAAAACTTTGCATGCATATAGCTGGTATTTTCCACTGACTACATAAGAAGATACGGAACCATAAATCAGCACCTTGACACCATCTTGAAACACGAAGTTGTTACTGGAAGCATAATGAGAGAACATGACCGATGTAATGCTGCATTTTTCGTCCTTTAAAGAAAAATAAACATGTCCCGATCTAAAATTCTGTTTAAGATTAGAAATTTCTCCCGAAACACAGATGTTCTGCAAAACTTCATCGTTCTCAAACAACATTTTAACATACATATTTAACTGGCTTACACTAAGAGGACCAGACATTTTTCCCCTCTATATTTTAAATTTTGGAATATGCGAAACTGGGCTGCCCTTCAAAATTAATTTTGCATACTTACTGAATTAATTTGTACTAGTCAAGATTTCTTTTTCTATCGCGTTAAGTACAGCATTAACGTAGGCAGGTTCTTCTGATGATCCGTACCTCTTTGCAATTTCCACAGCCTCATAACTTGATATCCCTGCAGGAATTTCAGATTCAAACAACATCTCATAAACTGCTATCCGCATGGTGCAAAGAGCAACACGAGAGATTCGATTCACTTCCCAATTTTTTAGGTTACTTTTAATGAGTTCATCAATTTTTTGTAGATTTTCGCTAACGCCCCAAAAAACCCTTGATGCAAATTCATCAATTTTTTGGTCATATTCGAACTCAAAATTATTAAAGACTTTTTTAAGGTCGATCTTAGATTTAACAAAACTTGCGGAAAACAACAATTCAAATGCTTGAATTCTAGCCTTATATCTGCTCACACTCATCCTCAAAAATGTTATAAGGGAAGTTTAGCATTTTATTTTATAGTTTTCAAATAATTAGAAATTTTTTTTTAAAAATTCCACCGTTCCAGTTTACATGTTTAAAGTTTTAACTGTTCTTTAACGATTTTTAAAATTCAATCATTGACTTTATTTTCTTTTTTATCTTGCAAATCCTCAATATGTTTTACTATGTCGCTGACTGTTCTCATGTTTTCGAGTCCTTCTAATTCTAAATCCACATCGAATTCACTTGAAACAGACGAGACGAAATCGGCGAAATCCAAAGAATCTGCGCCTAAATCATGTACAAGATCGGTTTCTGCATTTATAAAATCTTCTTCAACTGAGAAATGTTCGCTTAAAATTTTTTTCACTCTTTCAAAAATCACTTGAAATCCTCCGAACGTATAATTTAATTGGGATGCTTAATGTATATTTTGTTTGAGATTCTGTTGTCAAGTTTTTTTCCCTTTTTTTGCATAGTTATTTGAAAAAATAGTTCAAATTAGAGCACAAAACCTGATTTGATAATTGAAATTAAAGTATTTTTTCATCGTTATTTTTTTTTAATTTATTGATTTCGTCGCGCAGGGCGGCTGCGGTTTCAAAATCAAGCTTTTTTGCAGATTCCTTCATTTTGGATGTAAGAAGTTTTATTAAAGATCTTTTTTCTGCATTAGAACTTATATTTTGAAGTTTAATTTTAGGTTCCTTAATGGCGATTTCTAAAACGTCGAAAATATCTTTTTTTACGCTTTTAGGCGTTATGCTGTGTTTTATGTTATAATCCTCCTGAATTTTTCTACGTCTTAAAGTTTCATCAATAGCACGCTCCATAGAACCAGTTATTACATCTGCATACATTATCGCTTCACCGTTAACATTGCGAGCGGCGCGTCCAATTGTTTGGATAAGCGTACGGTGAGTTCTTAAAAAACCTTCTTTATCAGCGTCGAGAATTGCAACGAGGGAAACTTCAGGAATATCTAAGCCTTCTCGTAAGAGATTTATGCCAACGAGCACGTCAATTTCACCGAGTCGAAGCTTTTTTATTATTTCCATACGTTCTATTGTTTCAACGTCGCTGTGCATGTATCTTACTTTTATTCCTTTATTTTCAAAGAAAGAAGTTAAATCTTCTGCCATTTTTTTAGTTAAAGTCGTTATTAGAACACGTTCCTTTTTTGAAGTACAGCATTTTATTCTTTCAAGAAGGTCAGAGATTTGACCTTTATAATTTTCAGGAGCTTTAATTTGACTTTTCCCGTCAATTGGCAAGACTGTAATTTTGGGGTCTATTAAACCGGTAGGTCTAATTATTTGTTCAACAACTTTCGAGCTTGTTTGCAGCTCAAAATCGCCAGGAGTGGCACTTACAAAAATAACCTGACTTATTTTTTTATAAAATTCTTCATAGGTAAGTGGACGATTGTCTCTGGCTGAAGGAAGTCGAAACCCATATTCGACAAGGTTTGTCTTTCGTGACCTGTCGCCGGCGTGCATCGCGTGAACTTGGGGCAAAGTAACGTGAGATTCATCGACGAACATTAAAAAATCTTTTGGAAAGAAGTCGAACAAAGTGAAAGGCGGAGTACCGGGCTCTAACCCTGCAAGAACTCTTGAATAATTTTCGATTCCTTTACAAAAACCAATTTCTTCAAGCATTTCCATGTCATAACGGGTACGCTGTTCTATTCGGTTTGCTTCAGCAAATTTTTCAAGATTTTTGAAATATTCTATTTGTTTAAGCATTTCGGATTCTATTTTAATAAGCGATTCTTTTATTTTGTAATGTGGAACTATGTAATGTGAAGCCGGATAAACCGCAGCGTGAAGAAGTTGGCTAATAATTTCTCCTGTTAAGGAATTAATTTCAAATATACTTTCGATTTCGTCTCCAAAGAACTCCACGCGTATTGCTTTGCCGGAAGATTCGGCAGGGAAAATATCAATAACATCGCCCCGCACTCTGAACTTAGCCCGCTCGAGCGTTTCGCTTCGCATATACTGAAGTTCCACCAATTTAGCAATTACTTCATCTCTAGCCTTGTTCATTCCCGGACGCATTGAAAGTGTCATTTGTCTATAATCGTGCGGATTACCGAGATTATAAATGCAAGATACGCTTGCTACCACGATTACATCACTGCGCTCGATAAGGGAAGAGGTGGCTGAGTGTCTTAGTTTGTCGATTTCATCGTTAATTGCGGAATCTTTTTCAATGTAAGTATCCGTTGCCGCAATGTAAGCTTCGGGTCGATAATAATCATAATAGCTGACAAAATATTCCACCGAATTTTTCGGGAAAAAACTTTTAAATTCAGAGCAAAGCTGCGCGGCCAAGGTCTTGTTGTGAGCTAGAACTAACGTTGGTTTATTCACTTTCTCAATAATTCCTGCCATCGTAAAAGTCTTTCCAGAACCTGTTACCCCAAGAAGCGTTTGCTCGTTCAGACCTTCCTTTATGCCTTGGGAAAGCTCTTTCACAGCCTTTTCCTGATCGCCCAAGAATTTAAATTGCGATTCTATTTTAAAATCCATATCGGTTGATTCTCTCATGTTGTAGACTGTGAGTCAAATTCAAATATAAATTAAAAAAAGGCCAGGAAACGTATTTTTAACAAAACAAAAAAGAAAAAAGTCGTAAAATTTCTAGCCCAAAGGTTAAAATCAAGAATATTGAATTTATTAAACGTTTGAAAGTTTTAGATACCGGTACAGAAATTGTAAAAAATACTTCAGTTTGAGATTCAATCTGATATTAGGTGTTTATAATTTTAATTTACTTGAACTTTACCAAACATCGTCTAACGGAGTTCAATGGTATAAAAAGTTAATTTTCATTTGCACCTAAAAGAATGTGAATGGAGGTATGGTAATGATGAAAAAACTTTAATTGCCAGTTTATCTAGTATATCAAGGCGTATGAGATTTTTTGTTAGTCTAGAGCCATATTTTTATTAGGCATAATATTTTTAATGCGTCCTGTTTCCAGATTTTCAAAAACACTAATTTAATTTTTAAAGGCAAAAAACCTAAATTTATTCGTAGTTTTAAACTAAGTATCCTGGGAATTTGAATTAATTTTTTAAATTGGTTAAAATTTTTTGTGATATACAAGCGTTCAGTGTTAAAAAATGCTGATTAGATTTTGGCCGTACAATAGGTTGTCTAAAATATTTTTTTATCAAGGAATAATTTTTTATGCCGGGAGATGGGTTGGTGGAACAGTTCTCGCCTATGATGCGTCAGTATTTGGAAATAAAGAAACATCACAAAGATAAAATATTATTTTTTAGACTCGGCGATTTTTATGAAATGTTTTTCGACGATGCTGTGCTTGTTTCGAAAGAGTTAGGGTTATCTCTAACCGGAAGAAATTGCGGCAGCGACGAAAGAGCTCCTATGTGTGGAGTTCCTCATCATAGCTGCGAAGCTTACATAGCTCGGCTTATCTCAAAGGGATATAAAGTTGCTATGTGCGAACAAAAAGGCGAGGATAACTCCGGAATCGTCAAGCGCGAAGTTACAAGGGTGATTACTCCGGGAACGGTACTGGAAGATTCTATGCTGGACGAATCTAAAGAAAATTTTTTATGTTCGTGTTTTTTTGGAGTGAATTCCGCCGCACTATGTTTTTGTGATATTTCGACCGGTTCTATAAGAGCCTGTGAATTTTCTGGCGAAGTAATATCCGAAAGCATTAAGAATGAAATAAGACTGCTTCTACCAAGAGAAGTTCTTATTGCGGGCTCGTTCCCTGTTAATTTTATTAAATTTATTAAAGAAATTTGTTCTTTTGAAATATGTGAACCAAGTCCTGATTTTGAAGCGACCGAGCATAGAATTATTGAGCATTTTAAAAACCAAAAGCTTAGATCTATGCCGTTGTTAGTCCAATGTATTGGGATTTTATTTGAATATTTAGACAAAACTAACAAGTCTGCGACTGATAGGTTAAGAAAATTGGAAACTTATAATGAAAGAAGTTTTCTTGCTTTGGAGTGCGGCGCCGCAGGAAATCTTGAATTATTTGAAACTATCCGTACTAAGGAACGTAAGGGTTCGCTTATATGGGTTCTTGACAAAACAAAAACCGCAATGGGGAAAAGGATGCTTAGGTTTTGGCTCGAACGTCCTCTCAGAGACTCGGTTAAAATCAATGAACGACTCGAGGCTCTTGAAGAAATCTATAGTAAGCTCCTTTTGATGGAGGATCTTTCCGATTTGCTTTCTGGTGTTAACGATGTGGAACGGCTGATGAGCAAAATTGAACTTGGCTACGCCGACTGCCGCGATATCAGGTGTATTGCCAATACAATTCAAAGATTTTCACAAATAAAAACCGCTTTAAAGAACATCTCTTCAAAAAAGTTAATAAGCATACGAGAGAATATAGACGAACTCGAAGATGTTTATAAATTGATTGAGACTTTTATTGTTCAGGATTCGACAGCATCCATCAAAGATGGCGGAGTTATAAAGAAAGGATGCAATGAAGAGCTCGACAGGACCAGGTTTGAAATGAACGGCAGCGAAGAAATTATTGCAAAGATGGAAGGTGCTGAGCGTCAAAAGACAAGCATTCCGAAGCTGAAAATTGGTTTTAATAGAATATTTGGTTACTACATAGAGGTTAGTGCTTCCTACAAAGATAAAGTTCCCACAAATTACGTACGTAAGCAAACTCTTTCTGGCAAAGAGAGATATGTTACAGATGAACTTAAAATTATTGAGGCAAGAATCTTGAGCGCGCGTGAACGCGCATTGGAGCTTGAAAATGAAATTTTTGAAGATGTAAGAAAAAAAATCTGCAAACAAATTTCACGCATAAGCATTTCGGCACGTATGATTGCCCAGCTTGACGTTATTCGCTCTTTTTCAGAAGTTTCAACAAAAAATAATTATTCAAAGCCCCAGGTGGATTGCAGCGACGACCTTATTATAGTTGGCGGATTCCATCCCGTGGTTGAGCGCCTTGTTTCAGAAGATGCTCCTTTTATTCCGAACGATACTTGTTTTAATTCTGAAACAAGAGCCATGGTTATAACGGGACCAAATATGGCTGGAAAGTCGACTTATATGCGTCAAATTGCGCTTATTGCTATAATGGCTCAAGCTGGTTGTTTTGTGCCTGCAAAAACTGCAAAAATTGGTATCATAGATGGGGTATTTACACGTATCGGAGCTTCAGACGACGTTAGCTCGGGGAAATCTACCTTCATGGTTGAAATGAGTGAGGCCGCACAAATCATTAATGAAGCTACTGATAAAAGCCTCATTTTACTCGATGAAATTGGTAGAGGGACTTCAACTTTCGATGGACTGAGCATTGCTCAAGCCGTTCTTGAGTTTTGTGCAGAAAAAATAAGGGCGAAAACTCTTTTTTCAACTCATTACCGTGAACTTGGCATTTTGGAACAAAAGGTGAGCGGAGTTAAAAATTATCAATTTTCAGTAAGTTTTAATAAAAATGAGATAATATTTTTGCGCAAACTTCTTCCTGGCGCCGCTAGTGAGAGCTTCGGTATTTCTGCAGCACGACTAGCCGGACTTTCAGAAAGAGTTGTCTATCGGGCTGAGGAAATACTAAAAACCCTAAATTCGCATTGATTTTTGTGGCAATTACGGGATTAAAAACTTATTCTTAAACATTTTTAATTTTGCGTTTATCTTCTGTGACGGCATACGGGCATGACAACACATAAATCGGAGAACAATGCCCAAAATTCATGTTATAAATTATCGGAAGATTGGGTTTTCCAGCTTCGTTGCAAACCAAATTTTTAAAAATTTCTTTATATTCTTCGTATTCCCATTATTGTTTTAGACACTTCCCTCGAAAGCTCCCAGACATCACAATCCCGATTTGACATTACGAATAAATAACATTTTCTTTCGGATAACAGTTAAACTTAACCGCCACTCCCTTGTTGCGATGATCTTTTATTATATGCACAATGTTACCACTTTTCGGAAACATTTCAAACTCAAAGCCATATCCCATCATGTATTTTCAGGTATCTTTAATTAGTATGAACAACTTTTGGTTCTAAAATTTCCGAAACCATTTCTTTACCAATTTAAAAGATGAAACATGAATTATCTGATTTGGGACGGAACGAACTCAAGCACAATCGAAGGGCTTGTGATTCAGGAGCTCCCGCCGATTACGAAGCCGAGTATTAGGACAAATGTCACAGAAATTGAGGGAAAAGACGGAGATTTTGTTGAAGAACTCGGGTACGGGAGCTACGAAAAAGAGGTAAAAATTGGGCTTGCTGGGAATTACGACGTCGACGAAATTGCAAAGTTTTTCACTGGTTCGGGGCAGGTGATTTTCTCAAATGAACCCGATAAATACTACAATTCGGCGATTCATGAGCAAATCGATTTCAAACGTTTGACCATTTTTAGAGAAGCGACGGTAAAGTTTCATTGCCAGCCGTACAAATATCTTGCGGATGAGCCGATTGTCGAGGAAATAATCGAAGAACAGACCGAAATTGGCGTAAAAAACCGAGGTTTAGAGGCCGCGAAGCCGGTAATGACGCTTTATGGGACCGATATTTTAGAAATTTTAATCAATAATTTGAGTGTTTTTCAGTTAAATTTTGGCACAAATCCTGATGTTCCGGACCAATATCTAACAGTAGACAGCGAGCTTCAGGAATGCTACAAAGACACGGTAAAAACCTTGAAAAACCGAAGCATGACGGGCGAATTTCCGACTCTAAACCCGGGCGAAAACACAATTTCGTGGACTGGAAACCTCGAAAGAATCGTGGTTGAACCGAAATCGAGGTGGCTGTGACTTGACTTTTAAAATCACCGGACGAAGATTTGCTGGACCCCACGGACGACATAGTTTTCAAAGAAAAACTCAATAAGTTGATAGAGTCCGAGGAGGGATTACAAGTGGCGACGAGTGCGTTAAGATACGTAAGCAAAGACGATGATGTATTTCTTCTTTCGACCGTGAGCGAACAGGTTGGACAACAGAAGAACTAGCAGGTAAATGCATTCGAGAAGGTGGAGTTATTACTATTCCTTGGGGTAAATCACGTCCCGTAAAAGAAGTCGTCAAATACTATAAAGGGCGTTTTGTCACGGCGGATAACCGTATTGAGACATCCAACAATACGGACAGGATTATTAATAAATACTTATATTATTTGGATGATGAGCCAAGGTAAAATGATAGATACACTCTATCGAGGTTCGGGAATTAAGCATCCGGCTGCCGTTCTTGACATGTAAATCCGCTTCCTGTGCAGCGTGATATTGTCCGTATACTTGACAATTTCACGGAGCTTATAGCGAAACAAAAGCAACATGAGTATTATCGCAATGAACTGCTAAGCTTTAATACTGCTAAGCTTTAATAATGATGTGCCGATGGTATCACTTGGCGAGTTTGCCACGGATATGTATCGTGGTGCGGGAATCAAGCGCGATGAGGTTACAGAAGAAGGCACTCCGTTCGTTCAATAAAGCGTGACGATGGCAGCACCAAGAACATTTATCTCATAGATAAAAAGAATATTCACAATAATCGGCTGCAAGTGCTGAATCAATACGAAAAGTGGGCGGCACCCATACTACACGCTGTGACGTGACGATACTGGTCAACGGCTTGCCGCTCGTACTATTGAGTTGAAACGTCGGGGAGTTGCCATACGCGAGGCATTGAACCAGATCAGGCGTTACCAGCGCGACAGCTTTTTGGCGGCCTCTGGCCTGTTCGAATATATACAGATATTTGTTATCTCAAACGGCACGCGCACGAAGTGTTATAGCAATACCACCCGTAATCAGCATATCAAAGAGGATGGCGGCGATGGGCGCAAAAGTCACAAGAAAACAAGTAATAGCTTCGAATTCACCAGCTATTGGGCGGATGGCATAATAAGGTTATTGAATATTCTCACTCGCTACTGCATGTTTACGGCAGAAGATTTGCTACTTGTGAGCGCCCATACACAGATTGTTAATGCAATCAATGACGACAATGTGCTGCCCTTCTTACGTCAACACCGTAAAAATGGAAAGCAAAGTGCAGGATGAGTAAGTTCGCGCCATTGATGTAAAAAAGCTATGTCCGCCCCAGAACGAGTGCGCGAAGTCGTAAAGTATACGCTGGAGCATTTCGACCAGAAGACTAGCGAAACAGCTTCTATTCCCTCAAAGGAAAACGCATGGCCAAGTTTAATTCCATCTTTGCAGTGTCCTCTATTCCTATGGGAATGAAGTATTATGAGGAGTTCAAAGCACATCTTGATGAAAGCCTTCAAAAGCTGCGTATTGCGACCATCTTCAGTTTTAGTAGCACTACTGATGCGTTGCCCGATGAAGGCTTTGAAAATGAGAAACTAGATAAAACCCTCTCGCGACTTTTTGGATAGCGCCATTGCCGATTACAATGCCATGTTCAATGTGAACTTTGATAAATCGGCGGACAAGTTCCATAACTATTATAAAGACCTGTCCCAGCGGGTAAAAAATCGTGAGATTGATCTTTTGATAGTGTTCAATATGTTCATGACCGGCTTTGATGCGACCACGCTCAATACGCTGTGGGTGGATAAGAATCTGAAACAGCATGGATTGATTCGGGCATTTTCACGCACCAACCGCATCCTTAACTCTGTGAAGACTTTTGGCAATATCATATGCTTCCGTGATCTCAAAAAGGCCACGAATGACGCCATTGCCTTGTTTGGTGATCGTGAAGCGGGTGGTATCGTACTTCTAAAAACCTACAACGATTATTACAATTGCTACGAAAAAGATAGCAAGCATAAGACCGGCTATGTTGAACTGATCGAAATGCCCACGTCTACGTACCCGCTTGGGCAAGCCATCATTGGCGAAATGCGCAGAAGGATTTCGTCCGCTTATTCGGTGCTATCCTGCGGCTCAAAAACATACTTACCGCCTTGGATGATTTCGCGGGCAACTAAATCCTGTCGGATCGAGATTTTCAGGATTACCAGAGCATGTAAATCGATCTGTATCAGGACTTCACCAAAAGCAAGGATGCCGAAAAAGAGAACATCAACGATGATATTGTATTTGAAATTGAGCTTATCAAGCAAATCGAAGTCAACATAGATTACACCCTCATGCTTGTTGACAAGTGTCACGATTCCAACTGTACCGATAAAATCCTCGCCGCCACCGATAAAACGATTAACTCCAGCATCTAACTGCGCAGCAGGATAAGAGCTCAACGAGGGCTTTATCTCGCGGGTTAACACCTATACGAAGGTTGATGATGATTGGCGCACCTTCGTTATGAAGCAAAAGGAAACCGATCTGGATACGCTGATTGACGATGAGCGGTTTAGGCAAATTGAGACGTGCAGGTTTGTCGCAAGTGCATTCCGTGATGGACTCATGAAAACAATCGGTACGGATATAGATAAAATTCTACCACCGGTGTCACGTTTTGGCGGCGGTAGACGAGCGGCCAAGAAGCAAGGCGTTATATATAAGCTGATAGCTTTCTTTGAGAAATATTTAGGACTGGTGTAGTTAAAATCAAGGGTAGAAAGCGATGGCAAAGGTAAGAGATAGGACAACAACATTAGATAAAACACTGAAAGTAAATTCCGGCGGAGACACAGGCTTTGGCGAGGTTTTCACGAAAGTCCCACACACGGGCAACCTTGCTTTACGTAATTTCAGCCACGTCAAAGTCTATCATCTAAATAATTAGACCTGTCCTGAAATGCGAAAATGTGATATAATCGCCGGTATAGAAAAAACATTAATGATGAAGCAATGAATAATATAGCTCGGATAGAGAAAATGGCCATCAATAAATATAAAGAAATTTTAGACGTAATTCATCATTAGAATTTTTTCGAAACTAAACATCTAGATAAAAACTGCAAAGATTGAATCTTGAATTTAAACGATTTTGCCATTTTTTGTACTGGTTATCTAAAATTTTGAAACGTTATTCATGCAGAGTATTTCTAACTTCATAAAAATCATATTTTCTACTTTATTGATTATTTAGAACAATTTTTAAAATTTCATCTATTGTATATAAAACTTTTTTGGCGTCAGCCAACGTTGTCAATCTACAATCGTCGGGATCTCTAAAAAATGTTTCAAGCAAATTTTTAAAACATTTTCTCCAAAAGGAACAATCATTTTTTGAAAGTAAATAACCGTTGGAATATTGGTGATTTTCTGAAAACAACTCATTATCTGCAATTAAATCAAACACCTTTTCTTGGCCATCATCTGTTACAAACGTAAAAGTAAATTCATCAAATTTTTGAGTAACATCTAAATCTATTAACATAAACGAATTAAAATACACCTTAATGTTTGTCATAGGTATATTATTCTCATCAGTTGTTTCAACTTGACTTATTGGTTTCGATCCAGCGTTTAGCTCCAAAAAATTTATAGCGTCAATTATGTGCGGCAAAATCGAATAAATTATGCCACCTCCAGTTTTCATATCATTTTTCCAATCTTGTGCTGCCAATGCGTTACCAAAATTAGACATATAAGAAATTTTTAAAGTTTTAATTGTATTGTTCCGTGCAAAATCGGATATTTCTTTAAGTTTTGGATGAAATCTAAGCTGGTAATTTACTCTGATTTGTGTTTTGCTATCTTCTATTAACTTTTCCAAATTTTCAATTTCAGCATAAGAAACTCCAACAGGTTTTTCACATAAAATCTTTTTATATTTATGGATCGAATTTAATATGCAATTTATATGTTTTTCTGGCTGCGTTCCAACTATCAAAAATTCTGAGTTTTCATTTATAAAATCTGAATCGTTTTCAGGAATTCTAACAAACCTTGTTTTTAAGCCCAGTTCCTTTACAATTGGCTCGTGAAGTCTAACACTAATGCCTTTCCCTGCTAAGTCAACTGTTTTATCACTTTCATAAAAAGAGTTTGCAGGCGGAAACAAGCAAATCGAAACTAAAATCGCTAACGAAATAAATTTTTGAATTTTTCTAACGATCAACACAAGTCCTCCTCATATGCTTAATAATATTTTTTATAAATCATTTCTCCGGTCTCGATATAGTTTTCGAGTAAATCTATCATATTTCATTCACTGTTAATAATTATACACTTTAAGTGAAGAAAAATTAAAATAATGTGAAAGTTGATAAGTGGACAAATCAAAAGATAACATGATATAGTAGACTCTAGACTAACGAAAAATCTCATACGCCTTGGTAATAACTGGCAATTAAAGTTTTTTCATCATTCACATTCTTTTAGTTGCAAATTAAAACTAACTTTACGTCGTTGAACTTCGTTAGACGACGTTTGGTGGGGCTTCGGTGGGCGCTCAATGCCGTGTGACACTTTTATTGGTAAGCTTCCTCCTCGTTTGTGGTTCACTCTGAAATGCTTTTTGTAGGCCGATATCGACCGTCCGTTATGGCGGAAATGTCCATTTTTCCACGAATGATTTCTATATGGGCTCTAGATTAACAAAGTAAAATTTGTTTAGGGTGGAAAGTATGAAAAATAAATTAGGCAAATACGAAAAGATCTTTGTTTAGATTCTATTGCCACGCAAACTAGCAAAATGCTTGAAATAAACCTAAATATTTTATTTAAATAAATAATTTTGAGGACACCAGTAAGGCGAAAAATGTAAATTTGTAAGTGAAGTAGAGCCTAGGAAAAAAGTCACTCCGGAAGGAGTCAAATCACTGCTTGACTTGCCATAGTATTTATCCATAATTTTTGATGAGTTTATCTTGGAGGTTATCTTTTGGAAAAAGAAATTTTGCTAACCGAAGAAGGTTTAAAAAAGTTAGAAACAGAGCTCGAGGTTCTTAAAACAATACGAAGGAAGGAAATAGCAGAACGAATAAAGGCGGCTCTTGCGTTTGGTGATCTTACTGAAAACAGTGAATACGATGAGGCTAAAAACGAGCAAGCCCTTTCAGAATCCCGCATTATGGAACTTGAAAATGTATTGAGAAACGCTCAGGTCGTTGCTGAAAATAAAATTAGTACCGAAGCCGTCTTTGTGGGCTGCAAAGTTAAGCTTGAGCAAACCAAAACCGGCAAAAAGGTTGAATATAGAATTGTTGGTTCGAGCGAAGCAAACCCCCTCGAAAATAAAATTTCAAATGAATCTCCTATAGGGAGTGCGCTTATCGGAAAAGGACGCAATGAAGTGGTGTCTATCAAAATTCCCTCCGGAATAGCTGAGTATAAAATTTTAGACATATCTAAGTAGGAACCATGTGCGCGGAGTTATTTTGCCTGAACGCTTTATGGTAAATTGGGTATTTAGCTTCAAAATATAATTAATCGAGGTAATATAATGACCGAAGAAGTTGGTGCCAACGAACATAGCTCAAATGAAATTTTTACTCTTAGGCTAGAAAAACTGTTAAAATTACAAAAAAGCGGAAATGATCCATTTGAAAATACTAAGTTTGAGTGCACAAATTCGGCCAGTGAAATAAAGAAAAATTTTACGTGTCTTGATGGCTCTTCAACAAAAATAGCCGGACGTATGACACGTAGGCGCACGATGGGCAAAGCGGCATTTATAGACATACTCGACGAAAGCGGGACTATACAAATTTATGTAAAAATAGACGATATAAATTCTGAGAAATATGAAGAATTCTTAAATTGGGATATAGGGGACATTTTAGGAGTTTCTGGCAAGATATTCAAAACTAAAAAGGGCGAAATTTCAGTTCGTGCTGAAAGTTTGTTGCTTCTTGCTAAATCACTCAGATCTTTACCTGAAAAATTTCATGGTTTAAAAGATTCTGATCTTCGATATCGTCAGCGTTATCTAGACTTAATAGTAAATAAAAATGTTAAAGAAACCTTTATAAAGCGCTCAAAGATTATAAAAGCAATAAGAAAATATCTTGACGAACGTAATTTTATCGAAGTTGAGACTCCTATTTTGAACTCGATTGCAGGAGGGGCTACAGCACGGCCTTTCGTAACGCACCACAACGCTTTGAATATCGATTTGTTTTTAAGGATTGCGCCTGAACTTTATTTAAAAAGGCTCGTTGTGGGCGGGATAGAACGTGTTTATGAAATTGGTCGGCTTTTCCGCAACGAGGGAATGTCTGTAAAGCATAACCCAGAGTTTACTACTGTTGAAGTTTACCAAGCTTATGCAAATTATCTTGACATGATGGACCTTACCGAGAATTTAATATCAATTTGCAACAGATCGGTTAATTTTTCAGAAACACTGGATTATCAAGGGGAAACCATCTCTTTAATACCGCCTTTCAAACGTTTGACAATGATAGATGCAGTAAAAATATATACTGGAAAAGATTTTTCGCTTACAGTCGGAGACCGTCCAAGAGCGTACGAAGCGGCACGAGAACTCGGGATAATCCCTCAAGATTCTTTAGGTTGGGGTGGAATTTTGAACCTTATTTTTGAAAAAAAAGTAGAAAAAAAATTACTTCAACCGACTTTTATATATGATTCTCCCACCGAAATTTCTCCGCTTGCCAAGCGCAAAAAAAACACTCCGGAGTTGGTAGAACGTTTTGAATTATTTGTAGCCGGGAGAGAGTATGCCAATGCTTATTCCGAATTAAATGACCCAGTTGACCAAAAAAACAGATTTAAACAACAGATGGCACTGAGAGAAGCGGGAGATGATGAAGCTAACGCGATTGATAACGATTTTGTAGCCGCACTGGAATACGGGCTTCCTCCGACGGGCGGACTCGGGATTGGAATAGACCGGCTTGTGATGCTGCTAACGAACAGCGCTTCCGTACGAGACGTTATAATCTTCCCAACGATGAAACCGGTGGACTAGAAATATCAGATTTATAAATTAACAGAAATATATTCTTAAACGAATGTGGATCAGATTTTTTATTTCAATACTAATTAAAAGTGTTTAATAGCACTTCAACACTCAAGTTTAATTTTTAAAATTTTGAAATATTTTATTCATTTCCTCTCCTCTCCTCTCCTCTCCTCTCCTCTCCTCTCTGACCCAACTAACCACGGGCACGTAATTTGTCCTTGCGGTTTTTGATTCTTCTGAATCTAATGATAAACTCATAGTAGACTCCTATCATTGTTCGGTAAAATAAAAAAGGCTGGCTATCTAATTACGTTTAAATCTAATTCGGCTTTGGACCCGCTGATAAACTCATAGTAGCCCTGAACTCCTATCATTGCCGCGTTATCTCCGCAATATTTTTTGCTTGGAAAGTGAAATTTCAAATTTCTTTTTTTACATTCTAAATTGATGGCTTTTTTTAAATAAGAATTGGAAGCTACACCGCCTGCAACGGCGACTTGATCTCTATTTAATTTTTCTGCAGCACAAATCAAAACATCTGACAAATATTTTGAAACTGAAAACATTAATGAAGCAGAAAAATCATGAAAATCGCTATATTTTAGATTTTTAACCTGGTTAATTGCATACGTCTTAAGGCCTGAAAAACTAAAATCGAACTCCTTCAACTTTGGAATAGGAAACGAAAATTTTAGTTCATTACCACCGGATGCCATCTTTTCAAGGAACGGACCGCCAGGATATTCTATTCCCATTCGTCTCGCAATTTTATCAAAAATTTCCCCCGCTGCGTCATCCCTTGTAGATCCAACTAGGTTGAAATTCGTAAAGGATTTCACATCGTATATACAAGTGTTGCCGCCTGAAACGATAAGACATAAAAATGGAGGAGACAATCCCAAATTTTCAATATAGCAGGCAGCAGCATGGGCTTTCAAATGATTTACAGCAATGAGAGGAATTCCCAAAGATAACGCAAAACCTTTAGCAAAATTGATTCCGACTAAGAGCGAACCAACCAGTCCAGGCGTGCAAGTCACTGCGACTGCATCTAATCCAGTAGTTTCGGAAATCATTGCTTTTTCGATAGCTATCTCCGTAACTTCATAAATTGAATTTAAATGTTTTCTGGAAGCTATCTCAGGAACAACTCCTCCAAATTTGGAATGGAATTGCTCTTGAGATACCGTGTGCATCGAAAGAACACATCGACCGTCGCGAACGACCGCGGCGGAGGTATCATCGCATGAACTTTCAATTGCTAAAATTTTCAAATCAATTACCAATCAACGATTTTTCGTAGTTTTCAATGTTATAAGACGTATTCCTTGTACGTTCTCTAAAATTTTTAGGATGATTAAAAGGATTCGATTTCTTGATTTGTAATTCTCTGGCAAGATCTTTAGGTGTAAAAATTTTTTCGTTGTTCCAACGGCTTATTATGGTGTCCATGTATCCAATAATATACTTACCCTTCGCCTCGATACAACGTTCGTAAGCGTTTCTGACCATTTCCTCACAAAAGTTCCATTCAACGAACCAGCGTAAAATCGCCTCTTTTTCTCTAGAAGTTGGCGCTCTCCCACCAGAACCAATAATTCGTTCAAATTTACCCCAAAATTTTCGTAAACTTCCAAGTTCTTCAATCTTGTTTTCGGCCTTTTCGAGCGAATCGATACCACCTTGAGCCCAATTTATCCCTACTTTTTCAACATATCTAGTGCCACATTTCCCGATACCCTGGCAATATTGAACAATCATCAATATAACGTCTGAAGGTAAACCTTCCCTATCTTTTAATCCTACAAGAGCTGTAACATCTGCTCCGGAAAGAGGTCGGCCTAAAATGTTTTGAACCTCTTTTAAAAGAACCTCTATTTCTTCAGATTTTTCAATTCTTTCAGAAACATAATCAAAATTCAAGGCCCAGTTTTTTGAATTTGAATTACTATTAGGCTCTTTTTTCTTACATCCACAAATTTCCTCTTCTTGGAATTTATCTTTTCCAAGATTCAAATATTCGTTAAATTCCCTTTTATCTAGGTTCGAAATACCATTGGATTCTTTTTCCACATATCCGTAAACTTCTTTTCCTTTGAATTTATTTTCTTGAAATTCTCCTTCATTAACGTTTGCAGTTTCTTCTTTACAAAGTTCCTTTTGCGATGCTTCTTCTTTCGGGCCAAAAACTTCTTCTTTTGAGAAGCCATTACACTCGGATTCCTTTAGACACATATATAGCATATTTTTATCGTAACATATAACCCCTGAATCGACCCAAAAATTCATTGCATCTTTTACGTCTTCGTCATCAAGCCCTAAAGCGGAGGCAATTTTTTCAGAGCTGAAATATTTGAGTGAAATTCTTACCGCAGCGAATAAAACTTTAAAATGTATAGCGCATGCAAGCTTTATATGCGAATCTTTCAGAGATTTTATCAAATTTTCACAAGAAAGATTACTATTAAAAAAATACATATTTTTACTTCCTAAAAACAAAAAGTTCCCACTGGATTACCTGCAATAGCTTTCGCAATATTATCAGGGTCAGAGATGCTGAAAATTTGGATCGGAATATTATTTTCTTTGCAGATAGCCGCCGCTGCGGAATCCATTACGCCAAGATTTTTTTCTAAAACCTCTTTAAGTGATATTTTTTCATATTTTTTTGCAAATAAATTTTTCTTAGGGTCGCTATCATAGACTCCATCGGTCATTGTAGCTTTAAAGACAATCTCGGCGCCCACCTCGCAGGCACGCAGCGCAGCAGCAGTATCCGTAGAAAAAAAAGGACCCCCGGTTCCGCATGCAAAAATTACAACTTTGCCATTCTCAAGGTGCTTAACTGCTTTTTCAATGATATAAAACTCAGCGATATTAACCATCGGGATACTTGTCTGAACAACACAATCTATATTCAATTCTTGAAGGATTTCGGCAAAAATCAAGGCATTCATAACGGTCGCAATCATACCTACTCTGTCGGCTGTGACGCGTTTCATTTTCTTATCTCGTCCTCTCCAAAAGTTTCCTCCTCCAATAACTATTCCAATCTGTGTTTCCAAATCCACACATCTTTTAACAGCACGTCCGATTTCAGTAGCTATATTGAAATCAATACCAAATTCCCTACTTCCGCACAAGGCCTCTCCGCTAAGCTTTAATATTACTCTATTATACATAAATTCACCTTTATTTTAACGACTAAATTGCATATTTAAATTTTTAAAATTTTAGATTTAAAATCTATTTTATTTTGCCATCTCATTTTATGAATAATTTTCTTGGGAATTAAGTTCACTTTTTATCTTTACTGTCACTTATGGCAGACGCTTCCTGCAATATTTCGTTACTACTTCGCAGCTCAGCATCCTCCAG
Source organism: Oscillospiraceae bacterium (assembly GCA_031275995.1). Classification (GTDB taxonomy): domain Bacteria; phylum Bacillota; class Clostridia; order Oscillospirales; family Acutalibacteraceae; genus Improbicoccus. The sequence goes on from JAISNY010000013.1 coordinate 22,636, forward strand.
AATTTCATTATCTTCAGCCAAAATCGAACCTTCATCTCTTTCAACGGCAACTACCGAGGCTACTGAATCCTGGTTAACACGCATTATCCGAACACCTTTAGAAGGGCGTGAACACTGGCGCACGGAATCTGCATGAATTTTTATTATTACTCCTCCGGAGGAAGTCACTATTAAATCATCCTCAAGATGAACATTAACAAGAACTGCTACTGCTCCATACTCCTCGGTATGATAATTTATAAGACCTTGGCCTCCTCGGGCTTGTAAACGGTAATCGGTAGCCGGAGAAATCCTTCCGTAACCTGTTTCTGAGACGGTTAAAATTTTATCTTGATCTAACGCCGTTACCATTCCAATTACTACATCACCTTCGGAAAGTCTAATGGCTCTTACCCCCCGTGCAGCGCGGCCTACCATCCTGACATCATTTTCGCTGAATCTAATCGCCTTTCCTAACCGAGTGGCAAGAAGGAGGTTCTGATTTCCGTCAGTAATCTTAACCCAAACAAGCTCGTCGCCTTCATCAAGATCCAGTGCCACTACACCACTCTTTCTTACTGAATTAAAAGCGCTAAGTTTGGTTTTTTTGATAACCCCCAGCTTAGTTACCATAACAAGAACTTCGTTTTCGTTGAATTCGGTCGTTTTAATGAACGAAGTAATTTTTTCGTCCTGCGCAAGCGGTAAAAGATTTACAATACTGATGCCCCTTGAAGTTCTGGAACCCTCTGGGATTTCAAAGCATTTAAGCTTATATATCCTACCAAAAGTTGAAAAGAATAAAACAAAATCATGGCTGTCGGCAACAATGATATCTTCTGCAAAATCTCCTTCGCGTCGAGTCATACCATTAACGCCACGTCCGCCTCGTCTTTGAATTTTATAAGTTTCCATATCCTGAGCTTTAATATAGCCCATCTTAGTTAAAATTACTACTTTTTCACCATGAGGAATCAAATCCTCGGTAACAACTTCTCCGCTTACGGCTACAATCTCGGTGCGACGTTCGTCGGAGTATTTCCTCTTTATTTCTTTAATCTCTTCCTTGATGATGCCTAAAATCTTTTGTGGATCGGATAAGATGCTTTCAAAATTTGATACTTCTTTAAGGAGTGCTTCGATTTCGCTTTCAATTTTTCCTCTTTCCAAACCTGTAAGTCTTCCAAGAGGCATTTGAACAATAGCTTGAGTCTGGAATTCATCGAGCCCAAAACGTTCTGAAAGACGTTCTTTTCCTTCTGCTAAATTTTTAGAAGATCGAAGGATATCTACAACTTCGTCGATATTGTCAAGCGCCACCTTAAGACCCTTAAGCAAATGAGCTCTTTCCCGAGCTTTTTCAAGGTCGAACCGAGTGCGGCGCGTTATAACTTCCACCTGAAAATCAAGATAAATTTCAAGGCACTGTTTAAGATTAAGGACCTTGGGTTCACCATTGACAATTGCAAGACAAATGACTCCGAAAGTCGTTTGTAACTGGGAAAACGAAAAAAGCTGATTGAGCACAACTTGAGCTGAAGCTCCATTCTTCACGTTTATTTCTATATGCATACCCTTTCTGTCGGAATGGTCTTCAATTCTCGTTGCGCCTTCAACTCTTTTATCCTTTATAAGCGAAGCGATGCCCTCGATGAGTAACGATTTATTAACCTGATAAGGTATCTCGCTTATAATAATTTTGGAGCGTCCTCCGAAATCCTCCACAATTTCAGTTTTGGCTCTAACTGTAATTTTGCCGCGGCCGGAGGCATAAGCGCTTTTTATGCCACCATGACCCATGATGAGAGCCCCGGTAGGAAAATCAGGACCCTTTACAAAATTCATAAGGTCAGAAATTTCGCATTCAGGATTTTCAATTAAATAACAAACCGCATCTGTCACTTCGCCCAAGTTATGCGGCGGAATATTCGTAGCCATCCCCACGGCTATTCCAGTCGAACCGTTTACAAGAAGATTAGGGAATCTTGAAGGCAAAACAGTAGGTTCTTTAAGGCGGTCATCATAATTTGGAACGAAGTTGACAGTATTTTTTTCGATATCTCTTAAAATTTCCGAAGAAATTTTACTCATGCGTGCTTCAGTATATCTGTAAGCTGCGGCAGGGTCGCCGTCTATGGAACCGAAATTTCCGTGTCCGTCTACCAAGATGTAACGCGAAAAAAAATCTTGAGCCATCCTTACCATAGCATCATAAACGGAAGCGTCTCCGTGCGGATGATAGCGCCCCAGCACAGAACCTACGGTGTCCGCGCACTTACGATACGGCTTTTCAGTAGTTAAATTATTTTCGAATAAAGTATACAAAATTCTTCTGTGAACCGGTTTAAGGCCATCTCTGGCATCTGGAAGCGCACGCGAAACTATTACCGACATAGCGTAATCCATAAATGAACGCTTCATTTCACTTTCTATGTTAACTTCAATTATTTTTTCTAATTCTTGCATCAAAAATTCCTTCCAAAAATTAAAACGTTGCTTTAATTCTAGAAAGTATTTTAAAATTTTCAAGTCTTTCTTTATTAGACCTTGACTTCAATTTTGATTTACTTAATTTTAATAATTAAATTGAAGTTATTTGAAGGAAGTTTTTTATGATTTTAAACAATATGAAAATCAAAAGCGGCAAATCATCTGTTGGATGTTCTATTTTTGTAGCCTCAAAATTTTCAGTCTCTGAGCAAGGCGAAGCTTTGAGCGATGAATCATTCAATTTAGTTGAAAATATCGTAACAACCAAGAAACAAATTTCAAATTTCAAAAATATAAAATTTGAAATTACGCAAAACATTCGATTTCCCAAAATTAATGAAGTAGATTTTTTTATCATTTTCAATAATCTTCTGAACGTATGCATAGAAATTTGTGAAAAAATTAAAAACGTAAATAACAGATTTATAAGTGTTCAATATTCTGAAAATAAAAATTTCTTTATGTACAAAATTTTTTGTAGCAAAACAAAAAAATTTGATTTAATGTGTGAACAAAAATCACAAAAACAGAAAGAAAAATTACTCATCGCACAAAAAATAATCAATAAACACAGAGGGAGAATTGAAATTTTTTGTTCTTTAAAAGTAATTTTTATAACTTTTAAATTTTACACGTAGTTTTTATTTGCACTGGCAAGGCTAATTTATTTTTATTTTAGGAATACTTGAAAGAATTTGGGGTAAAAATAAATTAATGTCTAGTTTTAACATGGTGCTGATTCTTTTTGAAGCTTAAATTTAAAATCCTATTGACTTTAATTTTTTTGTTTATTTTTGCAGCGGCATCTCTTGATGTTTTTATCTGCCGTGAAATTCCGTGCGTTTTTTATGCGGAAAACAATAACGAAAAAATTCGTCTCAAAAATGCCGTCGCATTTATTCCAATTGTTGTCAAACCATGCAAAAAGCTTGGTGTTAGCGCAGTTTCCTTCGAAGATAGCTACGACGCTTCCTTGACGGTCTTCAATATTCCGGTAAAAAAGGTGAAAGTCAATATTGAGCAACGTGAGCAAATCGTCCCCGGAGGAGATCCTTTTGGAATTAGAATTTTTACGGAAGGAGTCATGGTTATTGATTCGGCTTGTGTAGAAACTGAAGCGGGAGACTTTAATCCGGCGCAAAAATCAGGGATAAAAAAAGGCGATGTTATAGCAGAAATTGACGGCAAAAAAATCGACAGCAATGAAGCGCTTGCAAGATTAGTTCAAGAAAGCAACGGAAAAACCCTTGATTGCACCGTAATTCGAGGTAACTTAAAGTTTAATACAAATCTTATTCCTGTAAAAGCGGTTAACGAAGGAGTTTTCCGAATAGGAATCTGGGTTCGAGATAGCTCCGCAGGAATAGGAACTCTCACTTTTTATGGCAACAACGGCGATTTTGCCGGACTCGGTCATGGAATTAGAGACTCAGATACCGAAGAAATTATTCCGCTTTCTCACGGAGATATAATGAGAGCAAGCATACGAAGTGTCGTTAAAGGTACAAGAGGTGTGACAGGTGAATTACGAGGCGGTTTTTTGGGAGCAAAGCCAATGGGAACAATCACTGCAAACACAGAATTTGGAGTTTACGGAAAAATTTCGGAACCTTCCACAAGTGGCCAAACCATTCCCATTGCATTTAAGCAGGAAGTCGAGGCTGGCGATGCAAAAATAATCTCTACCGTTGAAGGAAACGAACCAACCCACTACGATATAAAAATTGAAAATATAAATTTTAATCGTTCTGATTTAACTAAAAATATATCAATCTTGGTTACTGACGAGGCGCTTCTATCTAAAACCGGCGGTATAGTTCAGGGAATGAGCGGAAGTCCCATTATCCAAAAAGGTCGTTTAGTAGGTGCTATCACGCACGTTTTTGTTAACGACCCCAAGAGAGGCTACGCTATTTTTGCTGAAACAATGCTCAAAAATTTACTTGATTTGCCCGAAAAATAATAAACATCCGATGTATAAGTCGCTATTTTGGAGTTACTTTTTAGAAACATAATGAAATTTACTCGATTTCCGCAATTTATTAATTTGGGGTTACTGAGGGGTGGTGGTTAGAAACAGTGCTATGTTCAAAAACGCTTAGTAGCGTTACTATGAACGTTAACAAATATTGCTTCCTACATTTAATATTATTTTTGTGTTATGCGCTTGTATTTTTTTTCAAGAAAATGTTAGAATTCCGGGAGGTAGTTTGATTTAGCACGCAGCAGTTTCTCCGATGGGTGCCTTCGGGTGGTTCGGTTTATGGCTGATGCGGAAGAAAAACCTAATTTAGGAGTGAATTTTTATGGCAGTAGTACCCATGAAGCGGCTTCTCGAAGCTGGAGTGCATTTCGGTCATCAAACCAGAAGATGGAACCCCAAAATGAAGCCCTATATTTATTCGGAGCGCAATAAAATTCATATTATCGATCTGCAGCGTACAACCCGATGCATCGACGCAGCATATGAATACGTTAAGAAAATATCTGAAAACGGCGGAGAAGTTTTGTTTGTAGGAACTAAGAAACAAGCTGCCGAGGCTATTCGTGAAGAGGCTTCGAGAGCAGGCGCGGGTTATGTTAACGTCAGGTGGCTGGGAGGTACTTTAACTAATTATACTACTATTCGCAAGCGCATAGCCCGTTTGAGACGGCTGAAGGCTATGAGCGAAGACGGTACGTTTGAGCTTATGACAAAGAAAGAGGTTTTAAGGCTTAATGCTGAAATTCAGAAACTTGAAAAGTTTTTAGGTGGAATTAAAAACATGGAGGGTCTTCCCGCCGCAATTTTCGTCGTTGACCCCAAAAAAGAACACATCGCAGTTTCGGAGGCTAACAAGATTGGTATTCCAGTTATAGCAGTAGTTGACACCAATTGTGATCCAGATCCGATAGACTGTATAATTCCAGCTAATGATGACGCTATAAGAGCAGTTCGTTTAATGTGCGCCACCATGGCAAACGCTATAATTGAGGGCCGCGAAGGTGAAGTTTACAGCGAGCCTCCCGCTCAAAGTAGCGTACAGGATCAGGATGTTGCTACACAGGACAGTCGTTCCGTTTTAGATAAGGAAGATACTGTTGAGTTGAATGTGAGCGCTCCGAAGAATTTGTCAGCAGAGAAACTTAATTCAAATGGACCTCAAACCGTGGTACCCGTTGAATAAGTCGGGATGGTTGAATCGAGTCAAGATTTTTTAAAATTTTATGGGGATATTATGTTAAACAAAAAGGTATTCAGTTGTGTTTCTTTAGTAGTTTTTTTTCTGACTCAAGTTAATTCGTTAAATGGTGTATTAGCCTCGGGAGAGGTGTCTTCTATTTCGGTTGTGGGCAGAAATGAGCGATCGAACAGAGATAAAATTATAACCGCGTCCCGCATAGGAGCAGGTGCGGCTCTCGTGGCTTGCTCGGTTTTGGCTCTTAGTCAACTAGCTAGGTTAGCCGTTTCTTCTGCGATGTTCCCTGGAGCAAAGGGAGCCAACGCACCCAAAGTATGTTTTCCTCAAGGAGCTTCACCTCTATATGTAAATATTGACTCTGAAGATGGAGGAAAAATTTTAGGATGTATCTTAAAAAATCCTATCTTAAATAGTTCTGAAGATACAACGAAAAAGCCATTTTATGGACATACAATTGTTTGTTTTTTAGGTCAAAATGACAGTTCTTTAAATATTTACGGTCACAAAGAATTGATCGAATTTTTATTTAATTCTGGTGCTAGTGAAATTTTTACTACAGATATACGCGGGTACGGCCAAAGTACGTTTGAAGGCTGTAAACCGGGAGCGTTTCAAGCGAGTAAGATTAATGAGGGAACCATTAAGTCAGATATCCAAAATATGGTTGATTTTCTTTCATATAATTCAGTTCCCCCTCTGTGGGTGTTTGGGCATTCGTTGGGGGGGTATCATGCTAGCGTTTTTGCGAAAGAATGGCTCAAAAAAACCGGAAAAAAGTGCGCACTGATTTTATTTTCGCCTCTTACGAGCCTCAAAGTATCTGTTAGAAAATTTAGCGAAAATTTAATTGGTGGAGCAGCCGGCAGTGTGGCTGAATTTGTTTTGTCACCATTTTTACCCAATGGTGAATTTGATACTGTGAAAAATTGCAAAGAAGCAGAACCGTATCCGCTTATTGTAGTGAGTGGAGATAAAGTTAGTGACTGGCTTAGCACCGAAGGCACAGAAATGGAAACATATGCCAGAGATCACGGTGAGTTTATTTGTGTGCAAGGTTGCCATCACAGTGGAATTAAAGAGATGTTAAATGCGATACAACCTTCGCTCATTTCCAAACCTATGGACCAACCGAATAGAATGTGATTTCAGATAAAATCACCAAATGTGACTTTGATCTCAGCCCTAGACTGCGAGTGGTTGCGCGAAATTTTCTTGGTGAGCCTATTATTAAAGGCTGTTCATCCTCCGAAGATGTTAGCTGTTTAATTAAAGATAAAACAGAGGCTATTCATATTCTCCTCCTGCGCGCTAGAGAAGCCGCGGGAATCTCAAGTGCGCAAATTGTTGCTTTCATTAGCTGCAGGTAGCTTTGCTAAACTGGAGGAGCAGAGCGTGCGTTTTCTGAAGGAATATTCATTATTTTATAGTGAAAATGCTAAATTAATTTTGGTCATAGTATACTTCTTGGGGTACGTTAAGGGGTTTTAATCCAAACGTTACCCAGTACTCAAGGTACAGTGGCAAGCCTATGAACCTTCTTTGTTGGATCGTTCTATTTCATACTATTTCATATAGTGTTAATGATGATGAATATAAAGTATTGCGTCTTAAGATTCTCGAAATTGCTAGAGGTTTGCGTGAAAATAGTTTAGCTTCCGCGTCTGCCCTTTATTCATACATCTCTTACTGCTCCGATCCTGCCCTTTACTCTTCTCCCGCTGCCCTGCCCTTTATTCCTAACCCCTGCGACTGCAGCATCATACACTTACCCAGCCATTTTTTCTTCCTGCCCACTGCTACTTCACACATACCGCCCCAGCTACTACGATTAAGAAGTAGTCTTAAGATTCATTTTCAGAAATTCTTCAACAGGTAAAAAACTTTTTTAGACTAAAGGAAGTAGAAAATAAAGTATAAATTTTTTCGCATTTCCAAATAAAAGAAGAACGTCAATCGACGTTCTTTTTGCGTTCGAATTTTAAAAATTATAAAAATTTTACGGAAATCCCCTACCCTCTTTTACGTTTCAATTCTTGTGACTGAAATTTTACTTCTCACCGCTTCAGCAACGACTGTTATTTTAATCCTGCTGAATTTTAACCGGTTCAATTCGTATAACGGCACAGCAATTAAGCTTCTTTGCAAGGCTCTTTTCAATATCGTCGATTATTTCACTTATCCCAAATATGTCAATATCGTTTGCGATAATTTGAATTCTTAAAGAAATAACGCTCCATCCAGGACCGTAATTATGAACCATCAAATCGCTTATGCCTGCAACTTCAGGGTAGGCAAGAACGAAATTGTTAATTTTTTTTACTAGTTCCAGATTCGGTGCTTGCCCTAAAAGAGGTGCAAGAGATTCTTTTAAAGTTTTTGTTCCAGTTAAAATTATGAAAACGGAAACAACCAGCCCGGCATAAGGATCTAGATAAATTCCAAAAAAACGTGTAATTAACATACCTACGATGACTGTTATTGTCGATATTGAATCCATGAAGCTGTCATTAGCTGTAGCTTTCATTGCTGTTGAATCAATGATCCGACTTAATTTTTTGTTAAAAAATCCAAGCCAAAGTTTTACCGCCACGGAAATTCCCAGGATGCAGAACGAAAAAAGGTCTGCGCCTACGTCTTCCGGATTAAAAATTTTTTCCACCGAACTTTTAATAAAACTCAATCCTGTAAGGATTATTGCTATCGAGACTATGAGTCCCGAGACATATTCAATTCTTCCATGTCCAAATGGATGTTCTTTGTCGGCTGGGTTGCTTGCCATTCTAAAACATACAAGCGTGATTATTGAAGAGCCTGCATCAGAAAGGTTATTAAAGGCATCCGCGGTAGCCGCTATGGAAGAACTTAAAACCCCAACTGTTACTTTGCCTGCAAACATCATAAGGTTGCAAAATACTCCAATTATCCCGCTTAAAACTCCGCACTTGCGTCTTACCTCTAAGTTTTCTGGCTCTAAATTTTTACCTACAAATTTTTCAATTAGGAATCGATTCATTAATTTCTCCTTTTTTTCTTGACTGCTAAGACATATTATCGACAAAACTTGCTTCAGGTGAATGAGGCCGACAAATTTAATCTGATTATCATTATTAATTTTTGACAGATAAAACCCACCTAGTATAACCAAAATTTAGAAACACTAAATAATTTACTGCAATTTTATTTTTATTATTTTTTTAAATGATAGGCAGAAGGCATTTTAGGGCATTTAAAAATACGGATATGCCAGAAAAAGGGATTTAACTCTAGAAAAAATTGAATTTTAATATACAAAGTGCCCCAAACAATGCTATTGGTCTGAGAAAAGGTTTGTTTAAGTAATTTTTGAAGTTTAAAAATGTGAACCTTGAATAATATTGCTTTTTTAGTGTTTTGGTATATAATTAAGAATCATGAAATGTTTTTTTATACAATATATCAAAAAAAGCATTTGTAGATACGATCGAAATTCTTATAAGGAGTGATTTATTATGTCTCTTAGTGAAGCGGAAAAGTTTTTTGAGAAGATCCAAAAGGACTCGGATTTCAGGCAAAAAGTTTCAAAGAGAGCTAGAGAAATTTCTGAAGAAAAGCTAGATGGAGTCGGAGGTGGTGCGAAAAGTCTTGTGGACTTAGCAAAAGAAAATGGGTTTCAAGTAAACGTTGGTGACCTTTGCTCAGCGGCGGAACAAGCCAAATTAGATGCTTCTTTGGTGGGCCCTAAAAAACTTTCTGATAGTGAAACTGGGAAGATTGCAGGTGGACTTAATGTTCACGATAATGAAGGCAAAAATTTAGGACGTGATATGAGTTTTAACGATTTTACTGACGTTCTTTCAGAAATTCTAGATATTGTGATTAATGGATAGGCTCACAAAGTTCATTAGTGATGTTTTAAGAAATTAAATTTTTGAATCAATCAGCCAATATCGGTAGCGGCCAAGTGCTTCCGAGGGTTCTGAATTTTACTAAATTAATTGGACTAGCAATTGGGATTATTTTACCAATGGCCTGCTGTTTGCGTTGAGTTTAAGGGGGTGAAGGGGCTGTGAATCAAAAAAAGAATTTGAATCGTTTAAGATTTGGTTTGGGTACCGATAAGAAAATACGTTTTTCAGGAGGGGGTCTTGCCGCAAAAAGAAGCCCACTTTTTTCAATCGTTTCGAGGTTTGCCGGAGGCGGAGGTTCTGTTCCTCATAAATCAGTAGCCGCTAGGCCACGTGAAAAAGAAAATAAACATCTCGAGAAAGCTTCTCGTATCGATGTAAATTCTCTTTTATGGTCCCTTAACACTACCCCAAAGGGACTTTCTCAAAGACAAATCCAAGCGAATAGATATCAGTATGGGCCTAATTCCGTAACTAAGGAAAAAAAGAAATCAAAAATTTCGATTTTTGTCGAATCTTTTGCGAATCCGTTTACATTCATCCTTTTAGGCATTGCCGCTATTTCCGCGTTTACAGACATAATCTCGCCTTTTATCAGCGGGAATTACAACGAAATTAATCCTGCTACGGTTATAATAATTACTGTGCTGGTTGTCATGTCCTGTTTGATGAACTTCATCCAGGAATCAAAATCAAGTGATGCAGCAGAAAGTCTTATGGCAATGGTCAAGAATAACATTACCGTTGATCGTGAAGGTAAAGGAAAAATTCAAATTCCGGTCGATCAGCTTGTGGTCGGTGATGTTTTTTATCTTTCAGCCGGCGATATGATCCCTGCCGACGCGAGAGTTATATCAAGTAAGAGTCTAGTGATCAGCCAAGCGTCTCTTACAGGAGAAAGCGATCAGCTCGAGCGAAATGAATTACAAGCAGACAAGAATTACGATTCATTAACTGAGCGACCGAATTTAGTGTTTATGGGAAGCAACGTAGTAAGCGGTTCGGCCAGGGCAGTAGTTCTTGAAACCGGCGACCATACTATGCTCGGTTCCATCGCGAGAACTGTAACTACAACCAACGTACAAAGCGGATTTGAAAAAGGCGTTAACGATATCTCTTGGATTTTAATAAAATTTATGCTTGTGATGGTTCCTATCGTATTTATCGTTAACGGTTTTACAAAAGGCGACTGGGTTGGTTCTTTTGTTTTTGCACTTTCAATCGCGATAGGTCTTACTCCGGAAATGCTTCCTATGATTGTTACGTCTTGTCTTTCGAAAGGTGTTATTGCAATGTCAAAGAAAAAAACAATCATAAAACGTTTGAGTTCTGTGCAAAATTTTGGAGCAATGGATATTCTTTGTACCGATAAAACAGGAACTCTTACGGCGGATAAAATTGTATTAGAGCTTTATATTAATCCGAGAGGCGAGCTTGACGAAAAACCGCTGCGTTTTGCATTCCTGAACAGTAACTTCCAGACCGGGCTTTGTAACGCAATGGATGAAGCCATAATTAAGTACACCGATGAAAAATCGAAAGAAATAAAAGACCTTGCCAGTCTAAGAAGTGATTATTCCCTTTTAGGTGAAATACCTTTTGATTTTGTGCGCCGCAGACTTTCGGTAATCGTTAAAGAGCGCGGCGGTGAAGCATGTTTAATTACGAAAGGCGCGGTCGAAGAAATGCTTTCTGTATGTTCTCATGTTGAAACTCCGGATGGAATTAAGGATCTTGATGAAGAGCTAAGGAAAAAAGCATTTGAAGTCACAGACAATCTTAACGCTAAAGGAATGCGAGTCATTGCGCTTGCAAAAAAAACTGGTATCTCGCCTGAAAAAACAGATTTTAAAGCGAAAGATGAAAGCGATATGACCTTACTGGGTTATCTTGCGTTTCTTGACCCTCCTAGAGAATCTTCAGCCAGGGCTTTGAAAGCGCTTAAAGAACACGGTGTTACAACCAAGATATTAACCGGAGATAATGATAAAGTCACTTGCAGTGTCTGCAAAAAAGTGGGGCTTAACTCGGAAAAATTCCTTTTGGGAATAGACGTTGAAAAAATGGACGACGTGCGGCTGTCCGAAGCCGCGGAAACAACCGTTGTGTTTGCTAAACTTTCACCAGACCAAAAGTCACGCGTAGTAAGCAGCCTTAGAAGAAACGGTCATATAGTAGGTTTTATGGGCGATGGAATAAATGATGCGTCGGCGCTTAAAAAGTCGGATATAGGGATTTCGGTTGAGAACGCCGTGGATATTGCTAAAGAGGCCGCCGACGTAATACTGCTTGAAAAAGATTTGATGGTTCTTGAGCAGGGTATAATTGAAGGACGTAAAACATATGCAAACATGATTAAATACATAAAAATAACTGCTAGCAATAACTTCGGTAACATGTTTTCAGTTCTTGTTGCTTGTGCATTAATTCCGTTCATGCCATTGGCGAGCCTACACATAATATTGCTTAATTTGATTTACGACATAAGTTGTATGGCTATACCGTTTGATAATGTAGATAAAGATTTTGTTAAACGTCCCCGCGCATGGGAGGCTAAATCCATAACGGGATTTATGATGTGCAATGGGCCAGTAAGCTCCTTGTTAGATTGGGCCACATATGCCGTCCTTTATTTTTTGATTTGTCCAAAATTTGTTTCTAACGGACTTCTTTATAATCAAATTTCTCAGAGCGCCGTTATAAATAATGGAATTTTTGCCGGGATGAACACAAGGGCAGCCTATGCGGCACTGTTCCAGACCGGTTGGTTGGTTGAGTGTATTTGGTCGCAAGTTTTAGTTATGATTATTATGAGGACAAAACATATCCCGATTGTTCAGAGCAGACCTTCAAAATCTCTGGTTTGGGTTTCGGTTATTGCAGGCTTGGTAATTACTTTCATTCCGTTTACTGGTTTGAATAAATTTTTTGGTTTAGTTCCACTTAATTTAAACTATTTTACGTTATTAGCTTTAATTCTAGTTTGTTATATGGTTCTTGCCAGTGTGGTTAAAGTTATCTACATAAAATTTAAAAAATCTTGGCTTTAAAAAATTAAATTTTCACTATAAGGTAAAACTTCAAAAGATTTTTGATTCTTTTCATTTCATTTTGCTATAATCTTGCGATTTTAGATAATAATAGTAAGAGTATTGTCTTATAAGAGTGAAGTTACGCAAAGTTTTTATTAAGTGTAATGTTCTGAATAGGAGAGTTGGAGTACCTGTTTGAAATTGCGTTCGATAGAATAAAAAAGAGAGTCGATAGGAGTTATTAGAATGCCAATTCATGATAAACTGAGATTTATTGTAGACTGTGCTGAATAGGGGGTCTGCGCCGTGAACATCACCAAATCGCAATATCAGCAAATGTATAAAAAATCTACACCAAAGAGTCCGATATGGAAGGATTGCTTTTTCGCTTTTGTTTCAGGAGGCCTTATTTGTTTGTTGGGCCAAGGATTATCAGACCTTTTTATGTCATTAGGGTTTGAAAAGAAAGAAGCTCAAGCTTGGGTCGCGGTTACGCTGGTTGGCTTGGGAGCCTTGCTCACTGCTTTAAAAATCTATGATGTAATAGCAAAACACGCAGGAGCAGGGACTATAGTGCCTATAACCGGGTTCGCTAATTCGATTGTGGCTCCCGCGATGGAGTTCAGAGAAGAGGGGCAGGTTTTAGGCACTGGCGCAAATATGTTTACGATTGCAGGTCCAGTTCTTGTTTTTGGCATAATGTCTTCCGTTATTTATGGTTTTTTTGTTTGGTTTTTCCATATGTATTAGATTTCAAAATATACATGGAATGCTGCGAATAATCTTAAGATTTGTGTGCTAATTCAAATGAAAAATAGTATGTAATTTTTAAATTCAACGTTCAAAAATAAATATTGCACCTTGCGTTAGGAAATGTTTAATTTTATTAATTTTAAAGGGAGATGGTTTTGTGGCCGATGAAAGATATAAAACTCCTAGTTCTGTATTTGTGATGTTATTTCGTAACAAAAATGGCAGCCGCGAAATTTTGTTGCAAAAACGAAAAAACACCGGCTATATGGACGGCTATTGGGACTCTTCTGCAGGCGGCCACGTAGAAGCCGGCGAATCGCTTACTAGCACAGCCGTACTTGAAACTAAGGAAGAGCTTAGCATAAACGTCGAGCCACAGCATATGAAGTTTGCTATGGCATCTTACAACAACTTTCGCGGAACTGTTTATTGTTATTTTTATTTTTTAATAGAAGAATATGAAGGTACTGTGTCGATAGGTAATAAAGAAAAGTGCGAAGAAATTGCTTGGTTCAACGTTGATAGCATGCCTCAGGGAATGATTCCGGATAGAGAAGAGAGTATAAAAAATTGGCTCGATGGAAAAATTTTTAATGAATTCGGTTGGAATCGATCTTGACGTTTTAATTTTCCTTTGAGCTACTTTAGAAATCAAGACAAGGAATCTAATGATTTTTCAAAAGTACAAAAAATAATAATCTAATCAAAAGGAGTACAAATCGTACGGCATATTAGGGTATTATTCACATAACGTTTACCCAAGCATAAGATATAAACGTGGCTAAATTAGGCCACGGACATAAAAAATAAAGGATGATAAAAATGTGTTGTTCAAGTTGTTGTGAAAACAGTAACAGTATAAGCGGAGTTTTTACACAGAATATTCCTGTAACTTTGGCTTATAATTTTACGCCTGTCAACGTGGGGAACAATGGCGCATCTTCCTTAAACGGAAGCGTTTTACCCTATGCTTACGGAGGAAGCCCACTTGCAGATTCCTTGCTTGCTAGAGATTACTCTTCGGCGGCAGCGGTAGATTCCTTGTTTGCTAGAAACTACTCTTCAGCGGCAGCGGAAGCTCTTGCGGGTATTCCTACAAGACGACGTCCCTGTGTTTCATGTTGCTGTGAATAATTAATTTGCCGGCAATCAAAACGAATGGCAGTTCCTGCCACTTCGTTTTTTTGGTTTTCACAACATAAATTTAAATTTTATAAAGATGAGAACTTCAAAAATAAAAACACAAATATGACCAAGGTAGTACGTTCAAAGATTAGCTTTAAACTAGTATCTCATTTGTTAAACTCGTTCTAAAACGAGATCACCTTCATGTTTATTACAAAATCTTTTTGAATTTAACATAAAACTCCTTGTTTGAATAGTATAAAACACAAAAGGCAAAGGGGTTTTGCAAGTGCAAAAATTAATCATTGAAGGTTCGCGTGAATTGAGGGGTGAAATTCGAATCCAAGGGGCTAAAAACAGCATTCTTCCAATTATGGCTGCCACTTTGCTTTGTGATGAAGAATGTATAATCTATAATTGCCCAGATATACTCGACGTTAAAACAACGATTGAAATTTTGCAATATTTAGGAAGAAGTACCACCTTCGAAGATTCAGTTTTAACAGTTAAACCGGGGAATTTAAAAAAAAGCGACATCCCTGAATTTCTTATGAGGAAAATGCGATCCTCTATTGTGTTTTTAGGTGCTCTTATTTCGAAGACTGGAAAAGCTGAAGTTACTTTACCGGGCGGATGTGAGCTTGGTCCAAGGCCTATCGATATGCATCTTTCAGGGTTCAAACAGCTCGGAGTGCGTATTAACGAGAACCATGGGAAAATAGAGTGTTCAGTTATTAAGCGTATAAAAGGTGCAGAAATTATGCTGCCGTTCCCTAGTGTTGGAACTACTGAAAATATCATGCTGGCAGCGGTTTCTTGCGAAGAAGTTACAACTATTCGTAATGCCGCAAGAGAGCCGGAAATTGTAGACTTGGCAAATTTTCTTAATAAAATGGGCGCTTCGATTGATGGAGCTGGAGAAAGTACTATAACTATTAAAGGTTGCAAAAAATTTAATTCTGCTTCCCACAAAATAATTCCAGACCGCATTGTAGCAATAACTTACTTATGCGCTGCCGCGATAACAGGAAGCCGTCTTGTGATTAAAGGAATCCCTAAGAATTTTATAAATTCTGTAATTCCACTTTTCGAAGAAACTGGGTGCCTTATTAAGTTTTTTGACGAAAAAAATTTACAAATTTATTCTCCTGAGCGGCTTCAATCTGTTAAAACAGTTCGTACCATGCCTTATCCCGGGTTTCCTACAGATGTTCAGGCTCCTGTAATGGCTATGCTCACAACAGCTTTTGGAACAAGCGTTTTCGTCGAAACAATTTTTGGAAGTAGATATAAGCACGTTGACGAATTAGCTCGCCTTGGAGCAAACATCAAAACAGAAGGATCGGTCGCTATAGTTGACGGAGTAAAAAATCTTTCGGGAGCCAACGTTTCTGCGACAGATCTTCGAGGAGCTGCCGCTCTTGTGATTGCAGCTCTTGCAGCGGAAGGAGTTACAATAATTTCTAATATCGGTTACCTCAAGCGTGGATACGAAAAAATGGAAGATAATTTGCGCAGCTTGGGAGCGGTGATAAAACAATCTATGTAGGTTTCTTAAATTTTAGACAGATTTGGTACTCACATTTTTTAGATTAGTTTGTTGAAGATTGCTCTTTCAACAGTAAATGCATAAGCTTTTCGGCTGGATCAATCAAATTGTGTGATTCCCCAACCATCGCTTTCATATGTTTCGTCACAGATATCAGCGATTTGTTTGTGAAATTTTCTTGGAATATCGACTTTGAAAGTGCCCCCAATTCGAATTATCCTGATCTCTGAAATATCTGAGTTTCAGCCCAAATGGCAACATAAACGCAATCCACACATAGAACTGCTCTATTCCGACTCTGATTCATCAGCAACCACATTCACGTGGATATTTGTCGAAATTCCAGAGAATAGTTTAACCGTACACAAAAAAGTTCCAACACTTTTTATTTCCTCTTCTAAATGAATCATCTTTTTGTCAAGTTCACGCCCAATTTTGTCAGAAACTGCTAACGCGATGTCCTTTGTGGTAATCGCACCAAAAAGTTTACCTGATTTACCTGTTTTAGCTAAAACTTCAAAAATTTTCCCATCAATTTTAGCTGCAAGTTCTAAAGCATTCTGCTTTTCCACTTCTCTATGCCACTCAAAAGAAGATTTCTTGCATTCCACTTGTTTTTTCAAATTTTCGGTATTCTTAACTGCAACACCGTTTCTAAAAAGGTAACGCGCATACCCCGATTTAACGTTGGCGACATCGCCTATTTCGTAATTTTCGCAAACTTTTGTGAACAAAACTTCCATCTTAATTTACCTCCAATCATCCTGGTGATATTTTAATTTATTTTATCTAATTTAACAAGCCACAAATAAAAAAAGATATTGCTAAAGAAATGTAAATTTACACTATACATTTATACATAAAAATCAAAATGGAAAATGTTCCTTAAACGGTGATTTCAAGCAAACATGGAACTGCAGTAATTAATTACTGGCTAATTATAAAGATCTTGGTCAAAGACCAGGGCCGAGCCTTGGCGAAAAAAAGAAAGGTTAAGCTCTAAACTAACAGATTTTACTTTGTTAATTTGGGGCTTGTGCTTTTATTTTTGTATCTTCCGGAAGCCAATGCTTAAATTCATAGTATACTTCTCGTTTTCTTAGCGGATTCTCATCCAGTAGCTGATGCATTCCGTGTTTTTCAAAAAAGAACGCTGAGTTATCATAAATTATAATTATTTTACTTCATTGATAATCCAGTCCCTAACATCTTTACCAATCTCTCTACTCTCAAGAGCCATATGAATAAAAGCCTTAGCAAAACCCAATTTGCTGCCAATGTCATGGCGAGTTCCCTCATATTCAAAAGCTATCATACCTTGATTGCGCGCTAAAGTTTTCATTGCATCAGTTAACTGAATTTCGCCGCCTGCTCCAGGCTTGGCGTTTTCTAAAAATTTGAAAATTTCGTAGGGAAGGATACAGCGTCCCAAAATGGCATAAAAAGACATCACTTGAAATTCTTTGGGTTTTTCAATCATGTCGTTACATCTGAAAGTACGGTCTCTTATTTTTTCGATTTTTACAGAACTGTACTTTGAAATTTGGTCCCTAGGAACTTGCCCTACTCCGACAACTCCCAATCCGAACTCGTAATAAAGTTCTGCCAAAACACCACAAACCGGAATTTTGCTTGTGATGACGTCGTCACCGTAAAGCACTGCAAAAGGCTCCTTCCCAACAAAATCACGAGCTGCATAAACAGCATGACCTAAACCTTTTAGCTCTTTTTGACGCAAAAAATATACGTTTGCAAGCTTTGAAATCTTTCTTACTTCTTCTAAATCTTTAAGTTTGTCATGTTTTTCTAGATGGCTTTCAAGCTCTGGAGTCCTGTCAAAATGCTCTTCTATCGAATTTTTTCCACGATTTGTTACAATAAGGATATCCTTTATACCAGAAGCGACCGCTTCTTCAACGATATGCTGAATTGCCGGTTTTTCCACTAAAGGAAACATTTCTTTAGGGATTGCTTTCGTAGCAGGTAAAACCCGCGTACCAAACCCGGCGGCAGGAATAACCGCTTTTGTTATTTTCATTAAAATCACCTTTTGGAGGAAAACCGACTTTGGCTTTGGAAAAAAATGAAAAAATTCTAATAGGAATTGCCTCGCTAATGACGGCCTTCATAATAATTTATAACCTTTTTTTCATACCTGAAGTTCCTCTTTTTGATAGCCAAAACCACACACAGGAGGATTTTAATGAAAATGAAAACATAATGCAAATCCCTGTTGAAGATACAAAAACAAATGAACCCCAAAAATACAAAATAAATATAAATTTGGCCGCAGCAGAAGAACTTTCAGATGAACTTGACGGAATTGGTCCTGCCATAGCAAATAGGATAGTAGACTACCGAGAAAAAAACGGAGGCTTTCACAATATAGAAGAGATCGTCAATGTAAAGGGAATAGGAGATAAAATTTTTGAAAAAATAAAAAATTACATAATAGTGTGAGAATGATTATATATAAGTTAAAAAATCTCGCAATGTTAACGGTATGATCTCGTACAATAAAAGTTACAACGAATTTCACTAAAAGCTGGTAAAATAAAAATAAAAAGGTGAGATTCAAAATGGCACAAAGAACATACACACAGTAATGCAAAATAAATGCGATAAAATTAGCAAAAGAGATTGGGAAAAAACCAGCGGCAAAAGAATTAAAAATGCCGGAGCAAATACTTTATGAATGGATGGTGAAAGCAAAAAAATTGAGAATTACCGGAATTTAGCGCAGATGCAAAAAATGATTTAACTTTGACAGAAAAACTAAAAAAATTAGAACAAGAAAACAAAATGCTAAAAATGAAAATGCACAAATAAAGCGAGAAAATGAGATTTTAGAGTGAGCAACAGCTTTTTTCGCGGCGCGCCAGAAGAAACAGGTAAAAGTTTAAGATTTCGGTACATAAAAAATAATGCGAAAAGCAGCGAAATATCTGTGTGTTTGCAAAATTTTAAAAGAACAATTCAAGGCTACAAAAAATATTTAAAAAATCTAAATAAACCCAACAAGTACGCCGAGCTCCTGGCGAACATGAAAAAAATTTTGGCGGAAGACGTTTTTAACAAGACTTACAGAAAACAGCGGATGTACGAAAAACTCAAGTTTAGTTATGGCTGTACAAATGGCTACAACACTTTCGCAACAGTTTAATGAAATTCGTTGTAACTTTTATTGTACGAGATCAGCTTTCCAGACAATATGTTTATCTGGATCAATTAAATTATAAGATTGCTAGCCGTCAGTTGCATAAATTTTAAGCACTTATGTGAGCGATATTTTGAGAGAGTTTTTTCGAAATACTTTGTTTCTCGAGTATCTATTTGAAAACCAATTAGTCATTTTGTTTTTTCGTTTGATTTCTGCTAGAAACAAATGTAAGCTACAGTGTATAAGAAAAAACACATTTATTTTAGAAAAAAGGTGAGGTCTATGAATAAAAGCATTCAAAATTTGTTAAATGATAAAGATTTATTAAAAGAAATTGCTAAAACAGATATTTTCAAAAAACTGTACGCGGCGACAATAAAAATACAAAACAACATAACCGAAGAAGAATTAAAAAAGTCTACAGGAAAATTTAATGATTTTCAAGAATTGCCCGACGAAGATTTAAAGTCAATAAGTGGAGGGGGAGCAAACAATGTGATTAAAAAATTGTTGTCTGGTGGAATAGCAGTACTAATGGCTGCGCAGCCATTAGCGACAAACGCGATAGAACCAAAGATCGAAAACATTTCGAAAGAAAAAACTACATTTTCACAAGCTAAAGACTTTACATTCACGCATAAGGGAACGCTTATTGCACTAGTAGCAACCGCTTTGCTTATGAAAGTATTTGTTACATCAGCTACATTTCTAGGCATTTGGGTACCAAACACAGTGCCTGAAGGAGGAGAATTTGAAAAATTTGTAACAGAAAAACAATTATTTTTCAAAGATATTAAAATAGGAGATTTGGTAGGAAGAAGTTATACTTCTATGAATCCGGTTTCTAATCAGCTGGAAGGAAAATATGTAATCATATATGGGGGCAATGGTGGTCAAGTAGAAGGATGGCTAGATTTTTATAAAATTTTCACAGATAGAAGCGCGACTATCGTATGTGTAGATTACAGAGGTTTTGGCAGAAGTGAATTATTAGGTTCCCCGTTTAGAATCTCTGAGAAAACAGTATATGAGGACGCCGAAAAAATTTATAAATATGTAAGAAGCGGGATGGGTACTGGTAAAGCAATTGATCCAAAAGATATAATTTTGCAAGGATATTCTTTAGGTGGGCCTGTGGCGGCGTATGTTGCCGAATATGCTTCATGTAATGGAGAAAAGCTATCTGGTGTAATTATAGCCAGCCCTTTAGATGAAGTTCATAACGTTGCTGAAAGGAGTGCAGGCACTTGTGTTGCAGGACTTATTGATCTGTTTAATAGTTCTGATTTCCGTACTGAACATCACCTTAAGGGCCTTGCTAGGTATGACTATAAAGTTCCTCTATATTTATGTAGTGGCGATATATACAAAAGAAAATAAAATAGGGGGACTACTTGAATCTAAAAAAGCTGACTTTCTTGGTTTTGCAGCTACAGAAGTTGATGAGAAAGTTCGAAGTTTGTTTCCAAATATTATTATAAAAAGAGTAAAACATGCCTGCCATGAAGCATTTGTGGACATATTAGGACCTGGGTTAGATGAATTTTGCGATTTAATGTTAAAAAAACAAATTCGCTAAATGAATATCGACCACTCTTTGAAGATAATGGATTATTTCTGACACTGTACACTGTATCAAAACAGGATCGCATATACATTTAATAATGCCGATATCGGTATTGCTAAATTAATGTGTATCTGTTAAAACACCTAATTGCAACCGCAATTTTTGCACATGTACCGTTGCCTGCCAAGGGCAAAGCCTCTTTTGATTTTTTGTCTGTCTCACATTTTGGACACATTGTTTCATTATTTATGTGATTTATGTGGATATTTTAATAGATGTATATTGATTTAGCAATGCCCCGATCTCAATGACTATTGACTTTAATAAAAGATTTATATATCATGTCCATGAGTGTGCTGAGCGGTTGCGCGTGCATACTGAAAAGTTACACGTGAGGAAAGTCCGAGCTCCAGAGAGCAGTATAACGGTCAATGGCCGCCGAGGGTAACCTTAGGGAAAGTGCGACAGAAAGTAACCGCCGTGTTAGCGGCAAGGGTGGAAAGGCGAGGTAAGAGCTCACCAGCGTTTAGGGAACTAAATGGCTACGTAAACCCTATACGGAGCAACACCGTGAGTGCGCTTAATGAATTTGCTCGATTCGCGCACAGAGGTGGCAGTGAGTTGGTATGGTAACATTCAACCAAGATAGATGATCGCTTTTAACAGAATTCGGCTTATAGGCACACTTATTAATTTGAATTCAAGTGGTTTGTTTAGATAATTTTTTGAGACTATATTTTGATTCTGTTTAATTGTTGGTGCAAAATGTATGTCTCAAAGGAACCGTTAAGGGGGTCACTGATGTCGAACGGCATGAGATCGTGGATGGCCGGAATTTAGTTTCTGACTGGGTTTGATTATTAAAAATATGAATCAGGAAAATATTTAAGGTACGAGGGCAAAATTAAAGGTATTAACAAAAAAAATGATATCATCTTTTTCTGTACGGAATGCGGCTATGAGTCGCAAAAGTGGAACGGGATATGCCCTGTTTGCAAAAGCGGAAATTCCATGGTTGAGGAATCACGTGGTACGTTATTGAAAAGAAACAGTAGGTCTGTATCTTGCATGAGTCCGCCAGTGAAATCGGCAGATATCGAGATACATGAAAACATACGTTATAAAACTGGCGTAAGTGAGCTAGATAGAGTTTTTGGAGGCGGCATTGTAAAGGGTACTTTAATTTTACTTGGTGGCGCGCCAGGGATCGGGAAATCTACGTTGTTGCTTCAAATTTCCGATTCAATCGGAAGCAATCCGGAGTACCCTGGGGGGACTCTTTATGTTTCGGGAGAAGAATCGAAACAGCAAGTTAAAATACGTTCAGATCGGTTGGGTCTTAGCGGTCAGGGTGTTTTCATAATGTGCGAAACTGACATCGAAGTTATTTCAGAACAAATAAAGTATTTTAAGCCAGCACTGGTAATAATAGACTCTATTCAAACTATGATTAAAAGTGATATTGCTTCTTCTGCAGGAAGTGTCACTCAGGTAAAATTATGTGCGAGCCAATTGTTAGAACTTGCTAAAAATACGGACATACCGATATTTATCGTTAGTCACGTCAACAAAGATGGAGCAATAGCCGGACCAAAAGTATTAGAACATATTGTTGATGTTGTATTATATTTTGAGGCTTCTTAACTAAAGTTTTATAAAAGCAAGTTGGTTATATCTTTGCAGGTTTATAATTTTAAAATTTTGCCAAGTGTTACTGATAAAAATAGGTATATTTGTTCATAAACAGCAAAACATAATTTAGAAATCATTTGAACTCTTAGATCGACAATATGTTTTTCTTGAAAATCTTGCGAGGTAGTAAAAGTCGATTCACTCGCTAAACTGTGTGAGTTTGTGCTTTCCCAACAATATGATTGGCTGGATCAATCGAACTGTGCGATTTCCATATGTCATAGATCTTTATGTCAATGTGAAAATTTTTTTGATATAAGCGCGATTTGTACATGTAGTTTTTATATAAGTTCCAAAAATCAAATTCTAAATAAACAAAACAACTCAATATGACTAGAAATTTATTCAAATTATAAATAAAGAACGTCGATTGACATTCTTTTGTTTGGTAACGCGAAAAAGTTTAGTTCCTGCCTATGATGTCAGACCTTAGTTTACACCGTTCTCGGACAAGTTCTCGGACAATAAATAATAGGAAAAGGGATCCGTATGTAATACGGGTCAGGGTCACAGGAGCAGGATCAGGCAAACGTAGAGACGCAATATTCCTCAAAATGAACTCAAATAAATCTCCGCCACGATAATTAAGTATTATAAATAACATCATCTGGTTCTAAAGCGCGAAACCGTGAAAAATAATCTTCATCTGCGTTGGGATCCTCCAGAATATTGGCTACAATTGATTTAACGTTTTGCCTATTTAAAAAATGTGAATGGAGATATGGTAATAAAAAAACTTTCATTGTCAGTTTATCCAATATTATCAGGGCGCACGAGGCTTTTGTTAGTTTAGAGCTTAAATTATTTAACAAAAAAGCATTGAAAAGCTTCTTAAAGAAGATTATCAAGTTGTGGAATTTCTTATCTTTAAACATTTAGAAAAATTATTTGACGGTTAGCAGCTTGTCCACCATTTTGATTAGAAAATATCATGTCATATTGGCACAGTTCCTAATTTAAGGCAGCATACTCTGAGTGGGGCAATTTTTGAGTGACTTTTTCATCAGTAGAAATTTATTCGGAATTAATCAGGTCGGCTTTGATCTTATAATTCGAAACCTTGACATTTTTACAGATATATAATAGCATCTAGCTTGATGTTTTTCGTTTTATGGTTTGGGAGCATAGCTCAGCCGGTTAGAGCGCTTGCCTTACAAGCAAGAGGTCACAGGTTCGAGTCCTGTTGTTCCCACCAGTGGCCCGGTAGTTCAGTTGGTTAGAACGCTAGCCTGTCACGCTAGAGGTCGACGGTTCGAGCCCGTTCCGGGTCGCCATTGTTGGTTGAATTTGTGGCTGTTTTGGGGGTTATTTTACAATGTAAGATTTTTAATGTTCAATTTTGGGTTAGTTTGCCTTTGTAGCTCAGTCGGTAGAGCAAAGGACTGAAAATCCTTGTGTCGGCGGTTCGATTCCGTCCGAAGGCACCATTGAGCGGCTGTAGCTCATTTGGCAGAGCGCCACCTTGCCAAGGTGGAGGTAGCGGGTTCGACCCCCGTCAGCCGCTCCAGTTGTAGTGGAATTCAGGGAACTGATTTTTGAAGGTTTAACTTTTTATGGAGATTGCAAAATTGAGAATGTTTCCATCCAATCATTAGATGAAAATATTAAATCTGCTCTCAAAAATTTAAATAAAATACTGAAAAGTTTTTAGGAAATTATAATTTTTAATTAGATATGTCCCATAAAAATCTTAAAAGTTAATATATTTTTATATTAAATGGGGAGAAATTTAAAAATCTATCCTTAAATTTTGCGTTTTCAACGCCTAGTATATAGGGAATATTTTTTTGAAAGCATTTAGAAAAAGTTTTCAGAAAAACCTTCCGGTTAAGGACTCAGACCCACGCCTAAAAGTGCCTTAAAACGGCAGATTGAAATGATTTTTAAAAAAACAAGGAGGAATTTTTATATCGAACGATTTAAACCCTAAAAAATCGGAACCCCGATGAGATGCCAACCAAAATTTTGGAACTTCCGACCGAAGAAATTGTTGAATTTAAAGGCGAACGCTATAGAATTCGCCATAAATATCAAGATTCGGGCGACGATTTGGTTGAAGTTTTAAAAAAGCAGCTTTTGAAAAAGCTCGAAGAACTTGATGAGGACACGATTCCATGATATAATAATGAAGTTAATATTTTTGGTTAATATCGGGATCCGAGTTTTTGAAGCAAAAAATTTGGGGCCAAAATTATGATATTTAATCAAAAAAATGACAAAATCGTAGCATTATATTTTCGAATTTCGAAAGACGACCTAAAAGGAGGAAAAATTAATGAATCGAACAGCATAACAAATCAGCGAATTTACCTGCGGAATTACGCGGACAAGCATGGTTACAGAAATATTCAAGAGTTTGTCGACGACGGGATTACAGGCACGACCAATCAACGTGAAAAATATCGCGAAATGATTGAAATGTCCGAAAACGGGGAAATTAATACAATAATTGTTAAAGATTTATCAAGATTCGGGCGCGACGCAGTTGAACAAGGTTTAATGGTCGAGCGAATTTTACCGCTTCACGGAGTCAAATTGATATCCATTTTGGATGGAATCGACACCTCCGAGGAAGGCCATGAAATCAAAATTCAGCTTCTTGGGATGATGAATGAAAATTATGCGCGTGACATTGGCCGAAAAGTCAAAGCTGCGATGAGGGCGAAAAGTTCACAAAAGCTTGCAATTGGGAATCCGCCTTACGGATATAAAAGAGATGAAAGCAACAAAAATTTGTGGGTAATTGACCCTGAAGCAGCAGAGATTGTCAGATGGATTTTTCAAAAACATTTGGAACGCGAGAGTATTACTTGGATTGTGAAAGAGTTGAGATATAGAAAAATTGCGAAACCCGCTTTATATTCAAAGACTTACGCATTGGGGAAGGCAGCAAAGAATTTTTGGGCGATTTTATCTGGACAAATAGTACAATCGACCGAATTCTCAAAAACCCTGCGTATTGCGGAGATATCGTGAATTTCAAAACCTTTCAGAGATTCAAAGTTAAAAAAGTTTTCAAAAATCATACCGAGAGCATGGAGATTCACAAAAACGTCCACGAGCCGATTATCAGTCGCGAAGATTTTGAGGAAGTACAGAAAACTTTCAAATCAAAACCCGGGAAACCAAAAGTGGTTGAAAAAAACATCTTTGCTGGCTTCTTAAAATGCAGCGATTGCGGTTCAAACCTGAACTATAGACAATTTTTGGTTACAGCGGACAAGAAAATCATTATTTTGCTTGTAAAAATCACAATGTAAAGAATGGTCTGTGTTCGAAAACGCACCACATTCGAGCGGATTTCTTAAATGAATATGTGAAAAATCATATTATTGAAATTGTGAATTTCGCTAACGAATTTGAGGATGAGTTTGTGAAAATCGTGACAAACGAAAATTACAAACGGATTCAGGCGACGCAGAAGAAAAACCGCAAAAGATTTGATGATTTACTACTCCGGCAAAAAAAATCGATCGCGTAATTGAAAATCTATATGAGGACAAAGTTTCCGGCATAATCAACAATGAAAGTTTTACAAAAATGTCCAATCGTTTTGAAGACGAGCAGCTTGAAATCAAACAGCAGATTAAGAACCTCGAAAAAACAGTTAAGGAGGAGGCGACTCACGAACTCAACAGCAACAAGTTCTTGGAAACGGCTAGGAAGTTCACTCAAATTGAGGAACTTAATCTCCAGATTCTTCAAGCGTTCGTAGATCACATCACGGTTGGACGCTATCAGATGGTTGACGGATTTAAAGAGCATGAAATTGAAATCTGCTACAAATTCGTCGGAAACGTAAACCTTCCTCACATGTCGAGAAGGGTAAAACATCAAATGCTAAGAGTTTTCCGCAGGGAAGAAAATCAAAAACGTGTTGCCGTAGGTTAAAACGAATGATATGAATAACCGTAGCATTAAAACGAGCAAAAACACTTCAAAATCAAGGTGAGGATTCTAAAAATGTTTGTTGAGTGAAAAATCAGTTCCCTGAATTC